>JBGQLF010000665.1:0-6283 GCA_041499985.1 Gemmataceae bacterium | reverse complement strand
GTGCCTGACGCATAATCTCCTCAAGATCTGGCGCTACCGCTGCGCGCCGAGCGAAATCTAACCCCTGGCGGAGTGGCAAAAAGGAAGGAAAGAGGACTCCGATAGGGGAATATCGACTAATTCTCGGACGGACTCCTAGGATCCCTGATGATGAGATCAACCGCGGGGGAGCCAGCGAACGAATCATCAGCCCGCCTTTCAAATCTAAGAAGAAAGCTGAAGCTTGGAGAATGCAACACCCCGAGGTCGATGGCCAGGTTTGGCAATGTACGAAGATGGATTTTCGCGACTCCGAATGATCTTTCCCGGGCTGCCCAGCAGTTCTCGCTTAGTGTCGGGCATTGCCGAATCACTAGCCAGTATTCGGGGCTCGGATAGTCGGAAGGCCGCACATTGCCTCAATTGCTGACCTGCAAATCGCTCACGGCGAGCTGATGGACACGGGTAGATTGGAGGCAGTGGTTGTTGTGAGAACCTTTAGTCCCCCCCTTGTTTACGCAAACGCCGATTAGCAACAACAACTCATTTGAAAACACGCGTCGGCGTTTCGGACCGGAGCTCGCAAGGTCTTGGTCGGCGTGGCTTGGCGGCGTCCTCCCCCTTCTCGGCGGCAGCCAATGATGCATGGCAGGCGGTGTTGGAGCGGTGACCGGCCTTCAGGTCGTGAGCCGGCTTGGGGTCGGCGCCAAAGCCGTCGGCGCACAGACCCGCGGACGCACGGTACAGTTTCTTGTTCGTACACAACTCGGCCAGGCCGAGCCGCGCGCCCTTGGTCGTCGGCTTGAAGTCGCCGCTCGGGGCGATCAGTCTTTTGGCTTGGCGTTCGGCCCGGACTTGGCCTCCACCTCCGCCAGCAGCTTCTGGAAGTCCGCCCGGCCGCGGAGGGCGTCGAAGTCCGGCTCCTTCAGCTCGCTGGGAAGGGCCCAGCCGGCCTTGACGGCAGCCGCGAGGGCGGCGACGGACTGGTCGGCGAACGTCCTGGCCTCCTCCTTCGTCACGCCGGACTTCGCGTCCCCGCCCAGCCCGGCCAGCAGCGCCAGCGCCCGCGACCGCTCGACCTGGATTTCGACGTCCAGGTTCGGGAGCGTGGCCCACAGTTCGAGGGCACGTCGCAAGCCGGCGGCGGCTAGGGCGGGGTGGCCGGCGCGGACGTGGGCCCAGCCACGCCAGGCGTGGCTGTAGCCGAGGTTTGTGGTGTACCACTGTGGGATCGTGGGGAGGGCGTCTGCCAGTTTTTGGCCAATGGCCAGCCCCCGGTCCAGGGCGGCGAAGGCGTCGCTGAACCGCTTCTCCCGCGCGTGCAGCCGGCCGATGAGGCTGTGGGTCAGAGCCAGTTCGTTCTGCAAATCGGTGACGGCGGGATTGGCGTCCGCCAGCTTTTGCTCGATGGTTAGCGCCTTCTGCAACTCCTGCAGCCCCTCGATCGGCTTCCCCATTTCAGACAGCAGATTGCCGAGGTTGGCGTGGCTGACAGCGACGAAGCTCTGGTCCGTGGTGACGCCGGGGTTGGCGTCCGCCACTTTTTGCTGGATGGCCAGCGCCTTCTGGTACTCCTTCACCGCCTCGGTTGGCTTCCCTGTAAGACGCAGCCCATTGCCGATGTTGTAGTGGCTTTGGCGCAGGTCACGCTGGAACTCTGGGACGGCGGAGTTCGCGTCCACCAGCTTTTGCCGGATGGCCAGTGCCTTCTGCCATTCCTCCAGCGCCGCGGCCAGCTTCCCCGTGTCCCACAACGCATTACCGATGCCATTGTGCCCATGCGCGAGTTGCGTACGCACCGCTTCCGTCGGCGACTTGGCCTCCAGCGCCGCCGCCAGGTCGCGCTGCTCCTCGAACGCCGAAAGCATCCCAGCCGTGTCACTGGTGTCGCGAAGCACAAGGGCCACCGCGCGCAGGCTGCGGCCCACGTCCAGCCGGGTTTCCACCTCCGCCCCTTCTGCTGCCGCCAGCTCCCGCCGCAAGGCCAGCGCCTTGCGGTGTACTGCCAGCGCCTCCTGCTTGTCGCCGATCTTGTCCGTCAGCTCGCCCAGCTGGAAGTACGCCGCCGCCAGCGCCTTCCGCGACTGCGCGTCGGTCTGCCCGGCCAGCAGCTTCTCCAGGTCGGCGTAGAAGCCGGCCGCCTCCTTCAGGAGCTTCGTCCGCAGCTCCTTGAACTCGGCGTTCTTGAGCAGCATGTCCTCGCTGACGCCGGTGTGGAACAGCCCGATCGCCTTCTGGGCCAGCTCGAACCGCGCCTCCACCTTGGCCTGCTCGTCGGCCAGTTCGGTGTTCTTGGCGGCCAGGTCGGCGTTGGCCCGCCGCTGCACCGCCAGCACCGCACTCAGCCCGCCGACCGCCGCCACCACCAGCACCGCCGCCGCCCCCAGCGCCAGCCGCCGCCGCTTGCGCCGCTCCGCCGCCCGCGCCAGAGCCGTGGCCTGCTCCCCTTCGAGGCGCACCCGCTCCAGCTCGGCCCGCCGCGCCCGCTCATCGGCCGCCGCCCGCAACCCGGCCACCGCCTGCGCCACCGCCCCCGCGTCCGACGGCCGGTCCGCCGGCTCGAACGCCAGGCACTTCTTGCACAACGCCAGCAGCTCCGGCTCTGCGCCCGAGGCGTCCAGCCGGGCGAAGCAGTCCTCCAGCTTGCCGCGCACCGCCTGCACCCGCACCGACTCGGACGTCTCACCAACGTACGGCGGCTGGCCCGTCAGGATCACCGCCAAGAGCGCCCCCAGGCCGAACACGTCGGCACGCTCGTTGACCCGCTCGATCTGGCCGACCGCCTGCTCGGGGGGAATGAACGCCGGCGTGCCCACCAGGCTGCCCGCCTGCGTGTGCGACCCGGCCTCCGGCGTCGGGCTGACCTGCGTCCACGCCCGCGTCTGCTCCGCCGCCAGCGCCTCCGCTGTGGCCGGGCTTTCCTCGCCGAGGACCTTGGCCAGCCCCCAGTCCATGACCTGGACCTCGCCGAAAGCGCCGACCATGACGTTGGCCGGCTTCAGGTCGCGGTGGATCACCCGGTGGGCGTGCGCATACCCCACCGCCTGGCAGACCGCCTCGAACACCGCCAGCAGCCGGCCGCGCTCGGCCGACGCATCGGGCCAGTCCTTGAGGATCGCTTCGAGGGTGCGACCCTTGATCAATTTCATCGCCAGGAACGGCCGGCCATCGAGCAGGTGGCCGACCTGGTGCACGGCCGGGATGCCGGGGTGCTGCAACTGGCCGGTGATGCGGGCCTCCGTGACGAAGCGCTGGGCGGCGGGGGAGTCCAGGGGGTAGCGCTCGGCGAGGAGCTTGACGGCCACGTCGCGGGCGAGGGCCAGGTCGCGGGCGCGGTAGACGACGCCCATGCCGCCGCGGCCGATCTCGTCGATCAGCTCGTAGCCGGGCGGACTGGCGGGAGGGGCGCTCGTCTCGACGACAGCGGCCCTGCCCGGTCCGGCGGTGTGTGTCAGGTCTTCGGCCATGGCATTCCCTTTCCGGGTTCTCCCGCGATCGCCTGCGGTTGGTGCAAACAGCTACGTCTGTATATACCCAGAAGCCGACTGGATTTCCCCCGGAAACGCAGGATCGCCGGGGTGCTTCCCGTCCGGCATTTCGGCCAGCACCTCGGACTCCCACCGGGCCATCGGAGACACTCTCGCTCATGGCGGGGGCACGGGCCTCATTGGGCACACTTCCCTCCGGACGGTCCGTTCCCGTCGTCGCGAGGAGCCGCTGGGAAAGGCGCAACCGGCGACCTGGGGGTTGCTGCTCATCAAGCTGGCGGCGTCGGTGATCGTGAATTGCTGCCGGACCGTGGTGCGGTTGAGGGGGATTTGGTCCAACCGTCTTCGATTCGCCCAGCGGCGCGTTGGCGCTTAACTTGACATTGGCATCTGGGCAGACCATCGAGATTACCGGCGTTTCGCAACGCCAAGCGCCCATCTGTTGCGCGCGTCGGGCTGATCGACCGGCGTATCGAACTGCCTGGGGACACACCGGACCTTTCCCCAGCCGATGTTTGCTCAAACACCGATTAGCAACAACAACTCGTTTGAAAACACGCGTCGGTGTGTCGGACGAATGGCGCTAGCTTGAGCGGTTCTTTGAGCAGAGCCGTCGCTGCACCAGGGCACCGTAGAATGAGATGGTCGGTCGCCGCGGCCGATGGGAGCGGCTCCGACCCGGGGAGAGAAGATCACCACCACCCCAGACAGAGAAGGCGATTCCATGACCAGCCTGGAGGCGGTCCGCAACTGCTTCGCGCGCAACGAGGGATTTCCGGTTGCCGACGTCTTGACCGAGGACCGCATCTCAAACGTCCTCAACGAGCACGGCGTCCAGCACTAGGACCGGGTGTTTAGCCCGGTCACGACCATCCGGGGCTTCCTCAGCCAGGTGCTCAGCGACGACCACAGCTGCCACGACGCCGTGTCGCGCATCATCGCCCACCGGGTGGCCCAGAGCCTCACGGCTTGCTCCCCGAATACCGCCAGCTACTGCAACGCGCGGGGCCGCCTCCGGACGGACGTCCTCCGCACCCAAACGCGGCGAACAGCCCAGGAGTTACAGGCCGGCGTGGCGGACGGGTGGAAGTGGAACGGGCGGAGTGTGCTCATCCCCGACGGATCGCACGTCTCCATGCCGGACACGCCGGCCGAAGCCGGGCGCCCGCCTGACGCAACCGCGAGCCATGGCTAGACTGCCGCACAACCGCTCGAAGTGGTCGTAGGGCTTCAAGGCAGTCGTCGGAGTCGCCAGGCGAGATCGGTCGCGCCGTCGCGTAAGCTAGCGCCATGCGTTACATCCACCGCGGGGTGTTGGCCTGACGTTTGCGAGGTATGTCCGGGGCTAATCGACTAAATCAGCGCGCGTGTTGAGATTTCCTCAATTTCTAGGCAAGGTTCACAAAGGTTACACCACCATGGAGAGTTTCGTCTTCGGCAGTCACGACCGCCGAGCCGACTTTTGACTTTGACTTGAGGTTGAACAGGAAAACCACCGGCTGCGCGGTCCCGGCCGTGAGCCCGGTCAGCGGCAGAGCGGGTGCCTCGGCGGGGGGGTGCCACGCTCCGCTGAGGTCAAGCTTCTTCTTCAGCTCCGGCCGGCGATCAGTCAACTGCGCCAGGAATTCGGTCTCGGAGTCAGTCAACTTGACCGATTTCCAACCGGCCTTCTTGGCTTTGGCCGCCAGTGACTTGCTCAGCACCACTCCGCGAACCAATGCCCGGCCGCCCCTATCGAACGTGAGACGCTGCGGTGCGGTCGCCGGCCAAACGTCGATGACCATCCCCGGCGTACTCGGCCCGGCCAGATGCGACGGATTGACGACGGCGTAGTTACGCAGCGAGCAGTACCGCGAGTTGCGCACGAGGTTTGCCACGACCAGCTCCGTTTCGGCGATCTGATCGTTGTCCGCCGACACGACCGCCAACAGGCCGACCGAGGGACCGGCGCTCAGTGGCGCGGCCCAGTCGAAACCCACGACGACGCTGCGTCCGGTCGGCACCGCCGGGATCACGCGATGATCGGCCACCGGCTGCCACGTCGACGCGGCAGGCAGCACGTTATTGGGGAAGTTCGTCCAGAAGCCGGCAGGCAGGTCGGGCCAGGTCAGCGCTGCGGGCACAGTGAAAACGCGGACGGCGACGTTCGTCGCCGTGCGGCTGCCGCGATTGTGGACCTGAACGTAGACGCGCACCGTCTGGCCCCGCACGGGGCGCTCATCGAACAGACCTGCGGCGAATTCGATGCCGTTATCGACCTTACTGCGGTCGTCAGAGTAGACGGCGAAGTCCAGCTCGTCGAGCGTGGGGACTCGGAACGGCGAAGCGTCAACCTTGATGTCCGGCGACTGCCACCAGAACAGGTTCGTCCCTGAAACGAAGGGGTTCGGAACATTGTCGGCGCTGGGCAGCACGCGGCCGGTGTCGGCGGCGTGATCGCGCAGATACACGGCAACGTCGGGCATGGTTCCATCGTCGAGGGATAGCTCCCACACGCCGCGGGCCTGCGTGCCGGCGCGTAAAAGACGAGTTCCGCGATGCAGAGCGAGGTCCTTGACCAGCGCGTTCGGCAACCCGCGAGCCAGGGGCGACCAGTTCGCGCCGCCGTCGATACTGCGGTACACGCCGACGTCGGTGCCGACGAACAACGTGGGCGGAGCGGGCGGGGTGGTTCGGTCGATTTCGATGACATGAATCGCAACGGTCGCCGGGATGCCTGTGCTGACGTCGCTCCAGGTGACGCCGTCGTCGGTGGAGTGATATACCTTGCCAGCGCCGCTGCTGTTGACGGTCGCCCACAGGCCGGACTCGGCAAG
>JBGQLF010000664.1:0-6292 GCA_041499985.1 Gemmataceae bacterium | reverse complement strand
GGTCGGCGCCGAGCGTGGCCGTGCGCCGCTTGAGCACGTCTTGGAACAGCGGCTCGGCTTTGTCGAAGCGCGCCAGGGATTGGTACAGCCCGGCGAGGTGGTTCTCGGTGGCCAGGGTAAACGGGTGGTCGGCGCCGAGCGTGGCCATCTGCACGTTGAGCACCTCCTGGAACAGCGGCTCGGCCTTGTCGAAGCGCCCTTGGGCGCGGTAGAGCCCGGCGAGGTTGTGCTGGGAGATCAAAGTGTCGGGATCGTCAGCGCCCAGCGTGGCCGTCTGCACCTTGAGCGCCTCCTGAAACAGTGCCTCGGCCTTGTCGAACTGCCCCTGGTCCCAGTACAGCCCAGCGAGATTGTTCTGAGTGGTCAGGGTATCGGGGTGGTCGGCCCCGAGCTTGGCGGCGCGCACTGCCAACGCCCGCTCCAGGTGAGGCAGGGCCGTGCCGTATTGGCCCAGGCCGCGATACGTGTTCCCCAGCGTCTGTCGGATCGCCGCCTCCGTCAGCGGCTGGCTGGCAAACTTCCTTCCGATTGCCTGCGCCGCGCGATCGAGCAAGGTGCGGACTTTCACGTCCGGATCGCGCGACTGCTGTTCGTCAAACGCCTGTTTGGCCACGTCCGCCTGGCCGAGCAGGTCCCCTTGCAAGAACTGGTTAACCGCCTGGGCGATCGCCCGTTCCTCGTCTGCTCGCTGCTTTTCCTTGGTCACTTGCTCCAGCCGCTCCCGAGCCAACTGCTCGGCCTTCACGGCCCGATCGCGCTGCTCCTCGGCCTCCTGCCGCTGCTGCGCCTCCGCGACCAGGGCTGCCAACGCTCTGCCTTCCGCTTGCGTCGCCCGCACCGCTTGCCAACTGCTCACCAGCACCCCGGCCACCAGCAACACCGCGCAGGCGGCCACCGCCCGGAACGCCCCCTTGTGCCGCCGGGCGAACTTGCGCAGCCGATAGCCCGCCGAGGGCGGGCAGGCCTCGACCGCCTCGTCGGTCAGATAACGCTGCACGTCGCTGGCCAGCCCGTCGGCCGACACGTAACGTCGGTTGCGATCCTTTTCCAGCGCCTTCATCACGATCCAGTCGAGTTCCCCGCGCACCAGCTTGGTCAGCTTGGCCGGCTCCGTCTGCCGGTTGGCGGCGATGGTGGGCAAGATCTCGGACGAACTCAGCCGGGTGCTCGGCCGGGGCGGCTCTTCCTCGCGCACCAGGCGCAAGAGTTCCAGCAGCGCTGCCTTGCGAAAACGCTTGCGGTCCAGCGGCGTGGACCCCGTCAGCAGTTCGTACAGCAGCACGCCGAGGGCGTACACGTCCGAGCGCGTGTCGATGTCGTGTTGATTGCCCTCGGCCTGTTCCGGGGACATGTATTCCAGGGTGCCGACGACGGCCCCGATCCCGGTGACCAGCGTCAGGTCGGTCAGTTGTATCCCCGTCGCCTTGGCCACGCCGAAGTCGATGACCTTGGGCACCGGCTTGCCGTCGTAAAGAGCGACGAGGACATTAGAGGGCTTGATATCGCGGTGGATGATTCCCTTCTGGTGGGCGTGCTGGATCGCCTGGCACACCGGGATGAACAGCTCCAGCCGTTGGCGTGGCGATAGGTGGTGCTGGTCACAAAACTTGGTGATGGGCACGCCTTTGACGAGTTCCATCGCAAAGAACGGCCGGCCGCTGGGAGTCGCGCCGGCGTCGAGCACCTTGGCGATGTTCGGGTGGTCCATGAGGGCCAGGGCCTGGCGCTCGGCCTCGAAGCGGGCGAGGATTTGCTTGGAATCCATGCCCGCTTTGACGAGCTTGATGGCGACCTGGCGTTTGACCGGCTCGGTCTGCTCGGCCAGGAACACGCTGCCCATGCCCCCTTCGCCGATGGCTTCGAGCAGCTGATACCGGCCAGCGAGGACGGACCCGACCTCTTCGGCAGGTTCGGGGTCCGCGACCACGGCCGGTGCTGCGGGGGCGGAGGTTGGCGTGGTGTCCGGCACGAGGCCGGCGGCCGTGCGCTTCGCCGCCACGCCTGGGTCGATCAGGAAACTGCCGGTCTGGGTGTGCGCGGTGAGGAGCCGTTCCACTCGGTGGCGCAGGTCCGCGTCCTGGCCGCAGGCGCTGTCCAGGTAGGCCGTGCGTTCTTCGGGCGTGCCTTTTTCCAGGGCCGCAACGAAGATCACCTCGACGGGGGACGTGTCACTCATGGCTGGACTCCGTGGACGCTGCTGGTCTCACCCTGCAAGAAGAGAAATCGGCCGCAACCTCGCCGAGGTCAGCTACGGGTTAGCAGAACCCTCGCATGATCGCTACCAGAATTCCTAACACGGTACTCACCTCAGAAATATAATAACGGTCGGCATCCACGAGTAAACTCTTATCTCGTAGCCGCAGAAACTGCCAGGCCTCGCCGGTCGTGACACAGCCATGTACCTAGGGCAGCGCTTCCTTAGCCGCCCGGTTCACAGCGCCCTTCCAGGACGTCCCTCCAGAACGCCGGCACGCCGTGGTACGCGGCCTGGTAGGTCGACTCCAGCGGCACGTTGACATAGCGGTCTGGCCGTAGAAACAGCGGCATGTCGGGCAAGGAGGCGCCGACGGCGAGATGCTCCAGGTAGACATCGACCTGCGGCCCGGTAGCGTAACCGGCCAAAGTCAACGGTTCGTCCGCGGGCAGGTCATAGAGTTCGTCCGATTGCTCCAGACGTTGGAGGATGACGCCGTGCATGCCGTGTGGGTCGTGGGGACCGGGGGGAAACAGGTCCACCAGTAGCAGATGCACACCGGCATCGAGAGCGGACACGACCTTCGCGGCGAAGTCCTCGACATAACGGGCGCGATCCTTGTTCGCCGGGGACACAATCTCGACGAGGGCGACGAGGCGGTGGCCGCTCACGTGGCGGATCGCCAGTGAACGGCGGCGGGCCAAGGCGGCCAGCTCAACCGTCTGTTTACGGCGCACCCGGGGCGGTGCTTCGGCCACGACAGTCCCGCCTGTGGCCGGAGGCAACGGCAGAGGCGGCATGGACGCACTGCTGGCGTGGAGAGTCAGTACATCCGTGATGGGGCGGCCTGTATGTTG
This sequence comes from Gemmataceae bacterium, assembly GCA_041499985.1. Lineage (GTDB taxonomy): Bacteria > Planctomycetota > Planctomycetia > Gemmatales > Gemmataceae > JBGQLF01. The sequence continues at coordinate 3,241 of JBGQLF010000664.1, read as the reverse complement.
CTCGGCCAGAGCATAGTACCCCTGCGGCAGCAGACCTTCGTTGAGAGCGGTACGAAGCGCACCAATCCAGACCGTGTGAAAGTCGTGAAAGATACCGGCTTCGACGCGCGTCCAATCATTCACGGGCATGGGTCTAACTCCTCATAGATCGCTGTTCCGTCATTCTAACGCCGTTGTCCCACTGAGAAAACCGGCAAGATGTTCGCCGAGATGTCCTCTCGTGGTCTCTCTTACGCGCTTGCTCCAGTCTGCTACTGACATTGCCATCTGGACAGCCCATATACTATTCTAGTGACCATTACTGAACTGTTGTATAAAAATGGTGCGCCATGCGATCCACACCCCTTCCCCTGGCAACGACCTGGTTTGATTCGAGCGCAGAACCTCTGCCCCCGCCTGCTGCACCCAATCCGGCGAGGCTTTCCCTGCCACGGGTGCTGCGCGTGCCCCACAAGGGACCGGTACTGCACGCCAGCCCGATGGCGGAGCATGGGGAAGTCCTGGGCCTGAACGTGGCGCGGGGATGTGTGCACCGCTGTGCGTTCTGTTCGGCCCGGGCCTATCCGAACTATCCGGGCGACGAGGTCCTCGAACTCTTCAGCGACACGGTGGAACGTCTGGAAGCGGAGCTCGCCACGCGTCGCCAGCGGCCGCGAGCAGTTTATGTGAGTCCCTCCACGGATCCGTTTCCTCCCCTGGCAGACGTCCAGAGGGAGACGGCTCGCCTTGTGGAAGTGCTAGCGGCACATGAGATTGAGGCCTGGCTGATGACGCGCGGCTATCTTCGCCCGTCGATCCTGCGGCGCCTGGCAGCGTGCCGGCCCTGGGTCCAGGTCACGATCGGCCTGACGACTCTGGACCGGCAACTCCAACGCACGCTGGAACCCCTGGCCGCGCCGCCGCGCTTGCGCCTACGGCAGATTGCCCAGTTACGCGCGCTGGGGATCGCCGTGCATGTTGCTATGGATCCGCTGGTGCCCGGTCTGACGGACACGCGCCAGAGCATGGCCGCCGTGCTAGAGGCCCTGGCCGCGGTCGGTGTCCGACACATCACGGCGGGTTACATGTTCTTGCGATCGGGCATCCGGGAGAACCTGATTCGCACCCTGGAGCCGTTGGGCGGGGCAGAAGCTGTGCTGCGTGCCTTCGAAGGGGGGCCTCTGCTGTCAGCAGGAGGCATCGCGGCGGCGCGTTACTTGCCGAAGACCCGCCGGCAACGTGGCTACGCCGCCTTGATGGCCCTGGCCGCCGGACTGGGAATTACTGTTCGGGTCAGCGGTACTACGAATCCGGATTTCCACAGCCCGCGCCGGACCCAAGGTGAAGCACTGGGCCGACAACGCCTGCTGCCGCAGTTCTGACGCTCAGCACTCCCAGGTTCTCCATTCCTCCGGCAATACTGGCGAGCGGGGGCGTGAGCCCTCCGCTCGTCCGGCAATCTTGCAATCTTGCAATCTTGCCATCCCCGCATTTTTTCCTTGCAGCCATCTCAAAGCCTACGTAGCATCGGTAATGTACCTCTCCTGGGGCAGAGTGCCGCCACCGGCGAGAGGGATCATGTCATGTCGCGGTCCAGCACGCAACTTCTGGTCTTCCACCATGAGGGCGATTGCCGAGCGTGGGCCGCGGAGGCAGAACCGAGCCACGGAGCCTCGGTAGAAGTCAAGTCACCCGTGACGGGAGACCTGGTTCGGACCCAAACGACACGTTCGTGGAGAAGCAGGGAGGGCCGGCCATGTACGACCTGACACGCTTCACTCTCGGCGACATGGCCGAGTGTGGGGCCACGCTACGGAAACTGGGAGCGGACGCGCACCGCCTCGATGAAGTGGCCGAGTGCATCGTTCGCTATCTGTACGATCAGCTCCGAGACAAAGACACCGGCGCCCACGCCTGCGCCCTGGTGCGCGTCTTCAAGACGTACACCTACGCGGCACTGGACACGGAGCTCCAGACCGACGTCCGCCGACAGCTCGGGAGTCAACCCGCCGGCTCAGCCATGAAGTGCCTGACCCTGGTCGCCTCCGCGGGCGTCCTGCCGACCTGGAACGCGCCCCACACTTCGGTCCGGCACCGGGTCCTTCCGCTGCCCAGCGCGGCGTTCCTGGCTCGAGCACCGATGCTCGCACAGCTCGTGCAGCAGCTGGGGCTGGAGATTGCCAATCGGCTGGATCCCGACCCGAAATTAATAGTGGATCCGGAACAAAAGACGTATAACGTATTCCACGTTACCGAGGCCACCGGCAGTCTCTACATCCCGGCCCAACAGGACTTCGTGGTGCCATTCGGGATCCGCTCCGTGCTCGGCTTCGGGGGCCAGTTGCCGCCGGACGATCTGTTCGCGGTCATTCTGTTCGCGCGCGTGCCGATCCCGCGCGAGACGGCGGACCTCTTCAAGGCCCTCGCCCTGAGCACCAAGCTGGCGCTGTTACCGTTCGCGATCGACACGGTCTTTGCCGCTCCAGCCGGCGCGGACCCAAGCGAGGCGTGAACGAAGGGATGGGGTGAGGGACGCAAGGCATCCACCCTTCCTCCGGCCGGCGGCCCGGGTAGGAGTGCTGTCGTCATGAACGAAAATGGCATCGATCCCGAAGTCACCCGGCTCCGCGCCCGGGTGGCGGCGCTGGAACAGCTCCAGGAGGTGCAAGAACAGGCCGTCCGGGAGCAGTCCAGGCGCCTCGAATATTCCCTGGAGCAGCTCCAGCTTCGCGCCCGCGAACTGGCGTCCTCGGAAACCGCTCTGCGGCACCAAACACGCCTGTTGCGCTCCATTTTGGATAGCATGAGCGACGGCGTGGTTGTCGCCGATGAGCACGGCAAATTCTGGCATTTCAACCCGGCGGCGGAACAGATCCTCGGCATCGGGCCGGCGGATGTGAACCCCGAGGAATGGACCACGCACTACGGCTGCTTCTTGCCCGATCGCAGTACGCCCTATCCGCCCCAAGACTTGCCGCTGGCCCGGGCGATGCGCGGTCAGGCCATCAATGGAGCCGAGGTCTTCATCCGCAACCCGCAGACGCCGGAAGGAGTCTGGCTCAGTGTCAACGCCCGGCCGCTCAAAGATGAGGCTGGGCTGGTGCGTGGCGGCGTCGTCGTCTTCCGCGATATCACTGGATCGGTGTACGCGGGCCGGCGCCGCGAGGCCCAGTATGCCGTGACCCGAGTGTTGGCGGAAGCGGCCACACTCGGCGAGGCGACGCCGCGAATCCTCGAGGCGATCTGCGAGAGTGTCAGCTGG
>JBGQLF010000663.1:0-6295 GCA_041499985.1 Gemmataceae bacterium | reverse complement strand
TTCGGCCTCTTTGCCGTAAGTCGTTACCAGGCTTGGACCTTGCGCAACTAGTGATCGTACGAACACTAAAATCCGCAAGTCTCTTGTTAACCAGCACTTGCGCCGGGCAAGCCCGGCCTGTGCACAATCCGGGCTAGCTGCACGGGAGTGCGCGCCTGGCCCGGCTGCACCAGGAGCTGAAACGGCACGCCGTTGCGGCGATAGAACTGCCGCAGTTCTTCGATCGTGACCTGGCCCTCCCGATTGGCCTGGGGTTGGTCAACGGTCATGGCCGGCAGACCGAACCGCCGGGGGAAAAGAAAGGCGTTACTGAGGAGCACCGGGGCCGGCGGCGTCCGCGCCGCTTCCTCCTTGCTCAGGACGCCATCTTGGTCCTTGTCGAGGTAGACAAACAGGAAGCGCAGGAACTCCTCCCAGGCGGCCTGGTACGATTTGCCGTCCAGACGGATGTGCAGCCGGATCAGCACCGGCCGGGTCTCGCTGAAGAAAATGATGTCCTGCACGTCATCGGCCCCTGTGGGTCCCGGCTCTGTATCCGCGCAGGCTGCCACGGTAGGACGGATTGCCAATCCGTCCCACACCAGACAACAGGCCAGGGCGATGCTCAGGGCACTCAGCAACAGGTAGGCTTTCATACGAGCACCTCCTTGATCGGCTGGGCGCCTGGCTCCACGATGCGGATGGGACGGCCGACATTGGACTGGTTCTGCTTGGTGATGTCGATGCCCAGCGCCAGGCAGACCGTGGCCAGGAAATCGCGCACCGACACCGGACGCTCCGCGACGGACATGCCGTCGGCGCTGGTCTTGCCGATGACATGCCCCCCGCGGATGCCGCCGCCGCCCAGCACGGTCGACCACGAATTGGCCCAGTGATCGCGTCCGTTTTGGGGGTTGATCTTCGGCGTGCGGCCAAACTCGCCCATCCAGACGATGAGCGTACTCTCCAGCAAGCCGCGGTCCTTGAGATCTTCCATCAGCGTCGACCAGCCGGTGTCGAGCGTTTCGCTCAGCCTTTGCACCGAGTTGAAATTGTTCTGGTGGGTGTCCCAGCCACCGAGGTTCACTTCGATAAACGGCACGCCGCGTTCCACCAGCCGGCGCGCTAGCAGGCAGCCCTGGCCAAACAGGTTTCGGCCGTAGCGGTCGCGCAGCTCCTTCGGCTCTTCGTCAAGGTTAAACGCCTTCGCAGCGGGCGAACGGATCATCGTCACAGCTCGTTGATAAGCAGTGCGATGACTCAGCGACGCGATGCCCGAACGCTCGGCGAGGAAGTCCTCTTCCATCTCCTCCCGCAGCTGTACGCGGGCCGCGGCACGTCGCCCGCTCACGCCCGCAGGCAATTCAAGCGCCTGCACCTTGAGCGCTTGATCAAGTTGCTGGCCTCCGACATTCGCCACGTTCTCGCCGACAATCAGCGGGGCGTAGCGCGGGCCGAGGAAGCCGGGGCCGTAAGCGCCCGGGCTGAGGAAGCGTGAGGCCCCAATGCTGGCGAAACTGGGTAGCTCGGCGTCGGGAGGCTCCAGCTCCTTGGCTACCAAGGCGCCAAGCGCCGGGTACTGGATCGGCCCACCCGGAGCATGGCCGGTACGCATCGTGTAGGTAGCGCGGCCATGGTCGGCTTCCTTGGTGCTCATGGAGCGAAGGATCGCCAGGTGCTGGCCGAGCTTGGCCAGCTTCGGCAGGTGCTCACTGATCTGCATGCCGGGGACGGAAGTGTCGATCGCCTTATAGGACCCGCCGTTCGCATGACCCGGTTTCAAATCGAAGGTATCCATCTGGCTGGGACCGCCGTTCATCCACAAGAGGATGCAGGCACGGCGCCGTTTCGGGTCACCGGCGGCATCCTGGGCTAACGTTTCCAGCCAGCCCGACATCGAGTAACTCACGACGCCAGCCGCGGTTAGCTTCAGCCACTCGCGGCGCGTCAAAGGAAACCGAGGAAGCGTTGAGGGATTCATGGATAGCTCCTGAGACGTTGCCCGCATGGAGGACGGTTTGGCAAACCGTCCTCCAAGTCAATGGTTGAGAAGGAATTCGCCGCTGTTGAGGAGAGCCCAGAAAACATCGGCCAACGCTTGCTTCCGAACATTCTCCCGATTTTCACTGTCGCTGTTTTCGAGAAAGCGGAGAGCCCGCTCCAGCTCCTTCGGCCTGGGCTGGCGCGCGAGCGTCGCCAGGTAAAGCGTTTCGACCTGTGCCGCAGTGTCCAAAAATGGTGAATCGAGGATGGCGGCCAATAGGTCACTCCGCTCCAGGGCAGTCTGGTCGGCGATCAAGCGGCCGTTCATCAGGGCCAGGGCTTGCAGGATCGTCGTCTGGAACTCGGTCGGCCGGTCGTGCTGCTCGGTGAACTTGCTGAGCAGCTCGTCGCGGCCGGAGTTAGGGCCGCCAAGGATGCGCGGATCACGCGCGACATTATCCCGGTGGCCGGTCGCCTGCGCCAGGCTATCGAGCAGCTGTTCCGCCGTCAGGCCCCGCAGCGGCATGCGGGCGAACAGGCGGGGATCATCTTGGCTCGGCTGCGTGCTGGCGCTGGTAAGCTGGTAGGCTCGGCTCGCCGTGATCGCCCGGATCAGAAACTTCAGGTCAAAGCTACGGGCGACGAACGCAGCAGCCAGCTCATTGAGCAGTTCCGGATGGCTAGCGGCACTTTCGGCGCCCACCATCTCGTCCACCGGCTCGACGATTCCTCGGCCGAAGAGCTGATACCACATTCGATTGACCGTGGCCCGAGCAAAGTACGGGTTCTGCGGCGACGTGATCCAGTTGGCCAACGTCCGGCGCGTGCTGATCCGGTATTCCCAGGTCGGCTCAGAGCCATCGGGAAACCGCGCCTGAACCACCCGCTCGGTGCCGGGGATAGACATCTCGCGGCGATCGGCGATCTCCTGCGCGGGAGAGGTAAAATCTCCTTCGCCCTGGTTCCGGATGCCGCTATAGAACGCGGCCAGGCTCCAAAACTGATCGCGCTTCCACTCGGCGAACGGATGATCGTGGCACTGGGCGCATTCCAGGCGGATGCCGAGGAACACGCGGGCCGTGGCGGCTGCCAGGTTCTCGGGGCGCGAATCCTTGGCCACGAAGTACGCCAGCGGATTGCTGGACAGGGTGCGATTGAAGGCGAACCGGGGGCTGTTGGCATCGATCGGCGCGGTGAGCAACTCGCGGACCATGGCGTCGTAGCCCGCATTCTTCGCGAACTGCTCGCGCAGCCAGGTCTCGAAGCCCGGCGTCAGGAAGCGTGCCTGGAGGCTGGCACTGGTCTCAGGCAGCAGCAGGGCGCGCCAGATATTGACCCAGTGCGTCACGTAGCGTGGGCTGGCGAGCAGGCGTTCGACCAGGCGGAGCCGTTTGTCAGGCGCTCTATCTTGGAAGAAAGCGCGGGCTTCGGCCACGGAGGGAATGCGTCCGGCCACGTCGAGGGTGACGCGCCGCAGGAATTCGGCGTCGTCGGCCAGCGGAGCAGGCTCCACTCCAGCCGCACTCCAGCCCGCGGCCAGGTGCTTGTCAATCCGGGCCGCCAGGGCGCGGACTTCCTCCGTGCGGGGCGGCGTCAGCGGGTCCGCCCCCCGAGCTGCCGTGCCCAGACCCAAGAGGATAACACAGGCGAGCAACCAGAACCGTCTTTCAGTCATCACGTGCGTCTCCTTCCAGTAGCCAAGGGGGTCGGGGCAGCCCATGGGTTGAACCTCATTTGGCGGTAGCGAAGAAGGCAAAGTACATCGCCATCACTTCGCCCATGCATGGGGGGCCGAAAACGATCCGGCCCGCCGGGGCCTTTTTGACAAACAGCCGATAGCTGGAATTGTCCCTCGCCATGAAGAAGTCATCCGTCGCGAGCTTGTGTCCGGTGGGGGTGAACTCTTGCAGCCAAGCCGGAACGCCGTGCTCTTTGTACGTCTCCAAAGCACGCTCATCGAGGGCGACAAACACCAAACAGGGTTCCGCCGTTGAGACAACCACCGAGAACCTGCCATCGAGGACGAATTTGTGCCCCATCTTGGTCTGAAGCAGCGTGAGTCCCGAAAAGCCCGCAGGTAACTTCTCGATCTTGATCCGGCGGTCCCCGTAAGGCCCAGCGCCCACCTTGAGGCCGCCGGGAACGACACGATACCCCGTGTCCTCTTGCTGATTGCTCGCGCCATAATCCGCGCTCGGGACTTGGTCGCCGATTTGCAGCAAGGCAAACGGGCGCGTCCGGTCCGGCCCAGCGACTAGCTGGACAGGAGCTGGCGCCAGCGAACGGAGATCGAGATCCGTTTTGGGTAAGAGCCAGAACGGCGGCGCGGCCTTTTCGGTCTCCCGCTTGGCCTCCTGGGCAGAGGCGAAGGGAACGGAGGCGCAAACGAGACACCAGGCCAAACCTATTGAACGCATGCGTCGATCCTCCTGTGTGGGAAGGTGCCTGTCGTGGGAATCGCATCGTGGGTTGAATCTCATTTGGCGGTAGCGAAGAGGGCAAAGTACATGGTGTTCGCTTGGTTGCTGCAGCACGGAGCGCCGAAAGCGATCCGGCCCGCGGGGACCTTTTTGACGAACATCAGATAGCTCGCATTGTCCTGCGCCATTCTCGGCTCATCCGTCCTGAGCTTATATCCGGTAGGAGCGAACTCTTGCAGCCAGGCCGGGGTACCGTGCTGCTGGTACGTCTGCAGACAACGCTCATCGAGAGCCACAAAGACCCAACAGGGTTGGGCCGCCGAGACCACGACCGAGAAGCGGCCATCAAGAATCGATCTGTGTCCCATCTTGGTCTGGAGCAAGGTGAGTCCCGCAAAGGCCGCGTCCAACGTTTCGATCTGGTACGTACGGTCCCCATAGGGCGAACTGCCCACCTTGAGGCCGCCGGGAACGATGCGGTAGCCCGTATCCTCTTTCGGCATGTAGGTGGCAGCCGTCTTCACATCCGGACTGGGGACGACATCACCGATTTGCAATAAGGCAAACGGGCGCGTCTTCTCCGGACCCGCGATCAGCTGCACGGGTGCGGGAGCCAGCGCACGGAGATCGAGAGCCACTTTCGGTAAGAGCCAGAACGGCGGCGCGGCCTTCGCAGGCTCCTGCTTGGCCTCCTGGCCAACAGCGAAGGGGACGATGGCCCAAGTCAAACAGCAGGTTAAGCAGATGGTACGCATGGATCGATTCTCCCTTGTTCGAAGGTGCAGTTCGGAGGCGAAACCCCGCTGCAAACAGCCCCGGCCCGTCAAGGCTTCTCCGGCAGCGGCGTGGCGTTCAAGATCTTCATCGTGCCGTCGTCGAAAGCGCATGTCAGCCGATGGCCATCGGGGCTGAAGACTACGAGGTTTACCCTCGCATGTCCCTTGAGCGTAAACGTCTCCTGGCCGGTCTGCGCATCCCAGAGTCGCACGGTCTGATCGAGACCGCCGCTGGCCAGGCGCTTGCCATCGGGGCTGAACGCCACGCTCAGGACATCGAGCGTGTGCCCTTTGCAAGTAAGGATCTCCTGGCCAGTCTGCGCATCCCACACCTTCACCGTGTTGTCGTCCGAAGCGCTGGCCAGGCGCTGGCCGTCCGGACTGAAGACCACACCGTGGCCCCCGTGCTCGAGGGAGAGCAGCTCCTGGCCGGTCTGTGTATGCCAGACCCTCAGCTCCGTTCCGCTACTGGCCAGGCGTTGGCCGTCCGGGCTGAAAGCCAGGCTCAGGATCTGGCCGGTTTGCCCCTCCAGGGTGAGGATCTCTTCGCCGGTCTGCGCATTCCAGACCTTTACCTCACCCAGCATCGTGGGCAGCCTGGGGAACCACCCGGCGCTGGCCAGGCGCTTACCGTCCGGGCTAAAGGCCAGGCACTGGGCCCGCCCGGTGTGCCCTTGGAGGGAGAGCTGCTCCTGGCCGGTCTGTGCATCCCAGACTTTCACAACCCCGGGAATCAACTTGCCCTCGTCCGAGTAGCCGTACATGCCGCCGGCCAGGCGCTGGCCATCCGGGCTGAAGGCCAGGCACGCGAGATACGAGGTCTGCCACTTGAGGGTGAGCGTCTCCTGAGCGGTGTGCGTATCCCAGACTTTCACCGTCCTGTCTCCTGGAGCGATGGCCAGGCGCCTGAATTCCGAGCTGAAGGCTTTCAAGGATCCTCCGCGGTCCCCTTTGAGCGCGAGCGTTTCCTGATCTTTTTGCGCCTCCCACATCTTCACTGCACTTTCCGTGATCTCTGGCTCTTTTTTGTCTACCTTAAAAATAGCTTGAATCAGCAAAGGCTCTCCGGCCAGGATACAAGGTGTTGCTAACCCTCGCCCTGCCACCCCAACCAGGAGAGCCAAGCATGATCTGCCG
>JBGQLF010000662.1:0-6303 GCA_041499985.1 Gemmataceae bacterium | reverse complement strand
CGTCAGGATCGGAATCCTAACCCACGAGGAAGAACCCGACCAGTTCGGCTATAACTTCTGTTTGGTTAGCGGTGTCACGCTGGCGGCGTCGAAGATCGATGAGAGGATCCGGTCCGACCAGATCCCTGTCCACTCGCTATCGAGAAGGGCGTCGGCATTCCAGGAGCGCTCCAGCCAACCGCTCGGCTGCCGTCGGCTTCGGCTGGCGAAAACCCCGTCCACCAACTCCCGGTCCAGGTCCCGCGCGGGCTGGCGATCCGCCCGGAGACCTTCAGACAGAGGCGGGATTGCGGGCGGCGCGGAGGCCCCAGCGTGCGCCAAGTTCTCGGCTGCGCCATTGCGTGTGTCGGTATCCGCCAGCGCGCGAGGCAGCGGATCCAAGAGCGGCACCAGGTCTGCCAGCTCATCGTCATCGCTGGCCACGATCGGGCCCGGCGTTGCGCCGGAACCGCCACTGGCCAGCCTGAAACTGGCAATCCAGGTGCCCCAGTTGTTCGAGGAAGCATTCGTCGCAAACTCGTTGGCTGCCCAGAAAGTGCTCGTCGAAACGGGATCCACACTGATCCCGCTGTAGGACCCAGCACGATAAGTGCCCGTGAAGTCGGTGTAATCCCGTTGCCCACCTTGAGCCAAAACGGGCGTTTCCATGGTACTTGGGGAATCGGCGGAGGTTCGTCCCGTGATGTACATCGACAGGAATTCGCTGGTGGATGACTCCAGGTAGGTCATGCCCAAGTCGCCGTTGGCTGCAATCTCAATCGACGGATAGTACGTGTAGACGCCGGCACCCGGGTTGATCTCACCAGACTGTGTCAGGGTCGGCGCCGTCCCGCTGAGATCGATGTCGTACCAGCGGGCATGGGCCACACCTCCGATACCCACGGTGTGGGTGGCCACGAGCCGGTTGCCGCGCAGCGAGGCGTCGAGGATCCGAGCATTGAAAGTGTCGATCAACCCGCTGCTGCCTCGCTGGGGAGCTTTGGGAGGGACCGCGTAGGAGGACGACAGAATGATGGCAGGAAAAGGCGTGAATACCGGCGAGGAGCCGAGTACATTGGTCATTCGGGTCACCTGCACAAAGTTGCCACCTTGGTCCGCGCTGCGTACAAACCACATCGGATCACCGGCCACGGAGCCGTGCATCGCGGTCCCCACAAGGCTAGGCTGATTGGCCAGGCTTAGCTGAAGCGGCGGCGTAAACGTCCGGTAATTGGCATCCAGAAGCGGGGCTTTGGCGATGGGCAGCACCTGCGTGTGATCGTACCTAAGGGGTGAGCTAATGGGGGCGAACATGTTGAGGGTGACCACGTAAGCATCCGCATTCCAGCCGAGGCGGGGAGAGTCGGGTACGAGCATTTGCCCGGTGCTCGTGGTCTGCTGGACGTTGATTATCTGGGTCTCTTTGAAGCCCAGAGTCGGATCGGACGAGTCCGAGATCGCCAGGTCCAGGAACGAAGCCAGCGTATTATTGTCCTTTTGAAGAGCACCGACCACGAACCGATTGGCCAGGTCGTCGTAGATCACTACGGGTTCGACGGGCGTCGGGAAGCCGAAACTGAAAAACGAACTCAGGGGCTGCGAAAACAAGAGTGCGCCTGCCTTGTTATAGATCGCGATCTGAGAATTCACGACCTCGACGAGATGATTGGGGCCCGCCGCGATCTGGGCAGACGGTGGCACCCAGAGACCACTATTGGGATAGTCCAGGCCCGCGAAATTGGTGCCCAGAGTCACCGCGGGCCGCTGCGCGTTGACCGTCTGCGTCAGCGGGGCCGACGTACTGCTGGTGAAATTGGCATCGCCGCCATAGACCACGCTGATGGCATGGCTGCCTCCGGTCAGGATGGCAGTCGCCAGCGTCGCCGTGCCATTGCTCAGGGTGGCCGCACCGAGCGAGGTGCCGCCGTCCTGGAACGTGACCGTGCCCGTCGGGATACCGGCGCCGGGAGCCAGAGTCCGGGCCGTGGCCGTGAAGCTGACCGCCTGACCCAGGACTGACGGATTCACCGAGGAGACCACTGTGGTCGTGGTATTGGCCCGATCGACTGTCTGCGTCAACGGCGCTGAAGTAGTGGGGGTGAAGAGGCTATCCCCACTGTAGATAGCGACGGCGGTGTGCGTCCCGACCGACAGAGACAGACTGAGAGCGGCCTGGCCATTGCTCAGTGCCAAGGCGCCCTGCGACGTGCCATCGAGGAGGAAAGAGACCGTTCCCGTGGGCGTGCCGCTGAAGGAAGAAAGTGGGCTGACGGTGACCGTGAAGGTGACCACCTGGCCGAAGGTCGACGGATTCAACGACGAGGTAACGACCGTCGTGGTCGTGTTGCTGGTCGGGTTGACCGTCTGCGCCAGAGCCGCCGACGTACTGGGGGTGAAGTTACTATCGCCGCCATAGCTCACGATAATCGAATGGCTGCCCAGGGTCAGGGCGGCAGTCGTGAGCGTCGCCATGCCATTCGCCAACGTGGCAGTGCCGAGCGTGGCCCCGTTGTCGCGGTAAGTGATCGTGCCGGTGGGCGTACCGACACTCGGAGCGAGGGCGCTCACCGTGGCCGTGAAGGTCACCGCCTGGCCGAGTCCAGACGGATTGGCTGAGGATACGAGAGTCGTGGTCGTGGCCGCCTGGTTGACCGTTTGTGTCAGCGTGGTCGACGTACTGCTGGCGAAGTTGGCATCGCCGACATAACTCACCGTGAGAGCGTGGCTGCCCACGTTCAAGGTGGCGGTTGTGAACGTCGCCGTGCCAAGGCTCAGAGTAGCAGTCCCGAGATTGGCAGTGCCGTCGAAGAACGTGACCGTACCGGTCGGAGGGCCAAGGTTGGCGGCCGTGGCGCTCACCGTTGCCCGGAAGGTCACCGCCTGGCCGAGCCCCGATGGATTGGCCGAGGATGCTACGGCCGTCACGCTGCTGGCCTGGTTGACTGTTTGCGTCAACACGGACGACGTGCTGGTGGTGAAGGTGGCATCGCCGCTGTAGATTACTGTGATCGCATGGTTGCCCACGCTCAGAGTGGTGGTGAACGTCGCCGTGCCATTGCTTAGGGAGGCAGTCCCCAGAATAGTCGGGCCATCGCGGAACGTGACCGTCCCCGTGGGCAATCCTGTGGCGGGCGCCACGGGAGTTACCGTGGCCGTAAAGGATACCGGCTGGCCGAACACGGACGGGTTGAGCGAGGAGGTCACTGCCGTGGTGCTGGCGGCCTGGCCGACCGTCTGTAACAGCGCCGTCGACGTGCTGCCGCTAAAGCTGGGATCGCCGCCATAGACCGCTGTGATTGTGTGTGCGCCAAAGGTCAAACTTGCGGTGGGGAACGTTGCGACCCCGCTGGCATTGAGCAAGGCCTGGCCCAAGGTAGTGGTGCCGTCGCGGAAGGTAACCGTTCCCGTGGGCGTTCCCGCAGCCGACGTCACTGCCATGACCGTCGCCGTGAAGGTCACCGCCTGACCGAGTCCCGACGGATTAGCTGAGGACACGACGGAGGTGGTCGTGGTCGCCTGGTTGACCGACTGCGGCAAGATGGCCGACGTGCTGCTGAGGAAGTTGGTATCGCCGCCATAAACCACCGTGATCGCGTGACTGCCCACGGTCAGGGAGGAAGTGGTGAACGTCGCTGTGCCATTGCTGAGGATGGCTGTCCCCAATGTCGTCGTGCCGTCGCGGATAGTGATCGTACCGGTCGGCGTGCCGGTGCTGGGGGCCGTGGCGCTCACTGTAGCCGTGAACGTCACCGTCTGGCCAAACACCGCCGGATTGGGTGAGGAGATCACCGTCGTGCTGCTGCCGCCGGGCTGGCTGGTTAGGCTGAAATTGGCGATCCAGGTGCCCCAGTTGGCCGGTGAGGCATTTGTGGCAAACTGATTGGCAGCCCAAAAAGTGGTACTCAAAACAGGATCCACGCTGATCCCGCTGTAATACCCAGCAAGCGAGGGGTTCCCGAAGCCGTCGTTATAAGCAGCTTGCCCCGCTTTGACCAAGACGGGTGTTTCCATGGTAGTCAGGGGATCGGCCGAGGTTCGCCCCGTGATGTACATGGACAGGAATTCATTGGGCGAGGACTCCAGGTAGGTCATCCCCAGGTCGCCGTTGGCAGCGATGTCAATGGAAGGAAAGTACGTGTACACTCCGGCACCGGGGTTGATCTCGCCGGACTGCGTCAGCGTCGCTCCCCCGCTGCTGATGTTGAATTCGTACCAGCGGGCATGGGCCACGCCTCCTGTGCCCACGTCCTGTGTGGCCACCAACCGGCTGCCACGTAGAGAAGCAGAGAGAATTCCGGTATTACCCGTGTCGATTAACCCACTGCTGCCTGGCTGGGGGGCCTTGGGAGGGATCGCATAGGAGGAAGTAAAATTGAAGCGAAAACTCGCGAATTGCGGCGTGCCGAGTACGTTCGTCATTCGAGTTACCTGCACGGAGTTGCCACCCGTAGCCGAGCTTTCCACAAACCACATCGGATCGCCGGCCGCGGAACCGTGCATCACGGCCGGCGTGAGGGGAAAGGAGAGGTTGAATGCAGACCCGTTCCAAGTACTGGGATTGGCATCCAGGAGCGAGGACTTGGTGAGCGTAAGTAACTGCGTGTGATCATACGTATTGGTGGCGCCGGAGAGACTGAACATATTGAAGGTGAACACATAAGCATCCGCATTCCAGCCGCTGCGGGGGAAGTCGGCCACGAGCTGTTGTCCGCTGCTCGTGGTTTGTTGGATGTTGAACCTTTGGATCTCGGTAAAGCCAAGCGTCGGATCGGAGGAGTTCGAGACGGCCAGGTCAAAGACCGAGGCCTGCGTGCTATCGTCTTCTTGAAGGGCACCGACGACGAACCGATTGGCCAGGTCATCGTACATGACCACGGGTTGAAGGGGAATCGGGAAACTGGAGTTGAAGAAAGAACTCAATGACTGCGAAGACAACTGCGTGCCGGCCTTGTTATAGATCGCGATTTGGGAATTCACGACCTCAACGAGATGATTGGGACCGGTCGCAACCTGTGTATCCGGTGGGATGCCCCGGCTGCCGGGAAAATCCACGCCAGCGAAGTTGGTGCCCAAGGTCACCGAGGGCAGGCAGCGATCCTCCAAGCACACCACTTCCGGCCGGGAGTAGTTTTTTCGCGGCCGCGGACGGCGTTCGCGAGTGCAGCGGCCCGGTTGGACCTTGGGACGGAACCAGCGAAGGCACCTGGTGTCGAACATCATCGAGTCTCCTTCAGCAAAGAGCGGCTAACCGCATGAGTAGACGGAACTAGTTACTTACCTTGAGCTTGCGCTCCATGCAAACGTGTCCAGTCCGTGAGCGCACCCGCCTCCATGAGACTTGCGGGGCGTCCCTGAGCAGGCCTTGTCGATCATCTGTTATCAGCTAATAGGCAGCTAGCGCGGCGATCTTACGCGTCGGGGCAAAAAAGGAGGAAAAAAACTTTGATCACACTATCCCACTATCCAGGAACTCGATAAATCGGCCCAAACCCCGCCAGGATTCTCAAAAGAATTTCGCCCGCGTTGGTGCCTGCCTTCTGGAGGGACGAGAGGCACCCGATGCCGGCCGCATCATCCCAGGGAGCGAGCGGGAAACTAAGGCGTGCCCTTGTCCCCCAGGACCTGGATGGTCTGGGCAAACAGATGCCCGGCCCGATTGCGTTCCAGGGTGACCTGCACGACCTGGTCCTTCTTCAAGGCCTCCATGTCGCCGGCCACACCGCCCAGGTTGCGGTCGGGGTCTTTGGGATTGCCCTTGGGAGTACCGGCGACGGGACGGCCCTTGTCGTCGAGGTCCGGCTCCCAGGGCAAGCGGACTTTCACATTGGCGGGCAGCCAGACTTTGGCCCGGTCCGTGACGCGCTGAACACCGGTCTCGATCAGGACTCCGGTGGGCCGACCGTACTTATCGAAGCCGGTGGGCGTCACCCGCTGGTACGGGATGCGCAACACGACCTCCAAAATGAAGAACTTCTTGTCCTCGTCGAGATCGACGATGCGGCCGGGCCAGGTGCCGCCGCGTTTCAACTTTTCCTTTTGCTTTTCCACTTCCTTCTGGACATTCTTCGGGTCGACACCTTGTGCCGCAGCGACGGACATGGCAAGCAACCAGCTGAGGAGGGTGGCGAGAGAAACGGTGCGAGTCATGAGTCATCTCCCTTTTCGGAGCCGGAGCCGGCCCATCCGGCCCCCTTCACCCGACTCATCGCTAAAGCCGTGACGCCGCGCAATCTTTTTCGTGGATTATTGCGGCCGCGTTTGCTGTAATGCCGACAGACTTGCTTTTCCCCCAACAAGGTGTGCTTGGCTGAGGTGAGGCCAATG
>JBGQLF010000661.1:0-6307 GCA_041499985.1 Gemmataceae bacterium | reverse complement strand
CCTTCGTCGGGTCAAACCCTGGGAGGATCCCCTATGCGCTCGTTCTCCGCGGCGTGCTCCCGCCGCTCATTCCTGCACACCGCTGCGAGTCTCGCGACCGGCTTCAGCCTGCGCGGATTCGCCTGGGCCGCCGACCTGCCACGGAGCCAGCCGCCGCCACGACCACGAATCGCCACGAAGAAGCTGGCCGTGCTCACGACCGCCTACCACTATCTGTCGCATGCCTATCATGTCTGTGGCCGGTTCCTGCACGGCTACGTCCGCGAGGGCCGCTTCCATCACCCACCTTTTCAGATCGCTGGGATGTATGTGGAGCAAACCCCGCCCGGCGATCTCAGTCAGGAATTGGCCGGTAAACATGGCTTTACGCGCTTTCCGGACGTGGCCGGTGCCCTGACCCTGGGTGGAGACCGCTTGGCTGTCGACGGCGTCCTGCTCATCGGCGAGCACGGGGATTATCCGTACAACGCCAAGGGTCAGAAGCTGTATCCCCGCTACGAGCTGTTCGGGCGCCTGGTTGAGGTCTTTCGCCAATCGGGTCGAAGTGTGCCCGTCTTCTGTGACAAACACCTGTCCTACGATCGCAAGAAGGCCCACGAGATGGCGGCGAGCGCGCGCCAGATCGGCTTTCCGCTGTTCGCCGGCTCGAGCTTGCCCATCACTTGGCGCCGCCCAGAAGTGGAAATCCCGCTCGGCGCTACCCTTCGGGAAGCGTTGGTTGTCTCGCGCGGTGAGTTGGAGATCTACGGCATTCACGCCCTGGAGTCCCTCCAGTGCATGGTCGAGCGCCGGACCAACGGACAGCAGGGGGTTCGCGCCGTCACCTGTCTCGAGGGCGATGCCGTCTGGAAGGCCGGCGATGAGGGGGTCTGGTCCTGGGCACTACTGGAGCATGCCCTGGGTCGTAGTCCGTCCTTGAACGTGGGTGACGTTCGAGACAATTGCCGTCACTTTGTGCCGCCGCCGGGCCGGCCGACGTTTCTCCGTGGACCGATCGCCTTTGTCGTCGAATACCGCGATGGCTTGCGGGCCACCGTGCTGCTGCTCAACGGCCATGTTGACGATACAACCTTCGCGGCCCGGATTGCGGGTGAAGAGCGACCCATTTCTACCCTTTTTTATCTGCCGCCTCCTCCAGGAGCTGGTTTCCTCCAGGCCTTGACGGTCAAGCTTGAAGATTTCCTAACGACAGGCCGACCCCCGTATCCGGTCGAGCGAACCCTCTTGACGGGTGGGATTCTTAATGTGGCCCTGGAATCGCGCCTGAGTGGACACAAGCGGCTGGAGACACCGGATCTCGACGTGCGCTACGAGCCACCCCAGGACTCCGGGTTCTTGCGCGGCGACTATACTACGCCCGCTTAACTGAGAACAAGATGAGAGTTGAGCCCGACGCGCTAGCGAGGGAAAGCTCTCCCTCGCTAGCGCGTCGGGCTCAACTCGTCGGCGCCCGTAGGCGCTCCGCGATGCGCACTTGGGCCCGCGCCCGTTGCTGCGCCTTGAGTCGGTCCTCCGCATTGGTTGTCGTCGCCGGAGTCGCAAGGGCCTCTTGCAACGCCCGCGCCGCGGCTCGCGGATCGATATCCTCCGCGCGTAGTGCCCGGGGCGTCAACACGGTCACCACATTGCCGCGCACCTGGGCGAAGCCGCCATCCACAAAGAATCGCCGTGTCGTGCTGCCGGCGCGCGTGCGCAGCTCGCCGTAGCCCAGCCGGCCGATCAACGGAGCACGCCCTGGCAAAACGCCAAGTTCTCCGTCGTACAGCGGTAGGGCAACGAAATCGACAGGTTCGTCTAGCACGGCCCGTTCGGGCGTGACCACAACACACTGTAACGTCCGTCCAGTTGCGACCATGGTGATTACTTCCCTTCGTCAGCCATGCGTTTGGCCTGCTCGGCAGCTTCCTCGATGGCACCGATGTACCTGAACGCCCCTTCCGGCAGGTGGTCCCATTTACCGGCGCACAGCTCCTTGAAGCTGCGAATGCTGTCAGCCAAGGACGTCACTTTGCCGGGACGGTTCGTGAACGCCTCGGCGACGATGAACGGCTGCGACAAGAACTGCTCGATACGCCGCGCTCGCGCCACAACCTGCTTGTCCTCTTCGCTGAGTTCCTCGACGCCCAGAATGGCGATAATGTCCTGAAGCTCGCGGTAGCGCTGCAAGATTTGTTGCACCTGACGCGCCACGGCGTAGTGTTCCTCGCCCACAAACTGGGGATCGAGGATACGGCTATTGGATGCGAGCGGATCAATAGCCGGGTAGATGCCCTTTTCAGTAATCGACCGCTCCAGATAGATGAAAGCATCCAGGTGTTGGAAGGCGTTGGCCGGGGCCGGGTCGGTCGGGTCATCAGCGGGCACATAGACGGCCTGTACGCTGGTGATGGCCCCGCGAGCCGTGCTCGTGATGCGCTCCTGCAACTCCCCCATTTCCGTGGCCAGGGTCGGCTGATAACCGACCGCGCTCGGCATCCGGCCCAACAGAGCCGACACTTCCGAGCCCGCTTGCGAGAAGCGGAAGATGTTATCGACGAACAGCAGCGTATCCGCTCCGGTCGAATCGCGGAACCACTCGCACATCGTCAACGCCGACAGCCCCACGCGCAGGCGGGCACCGGGCGGCTCGTTCATCTGGCCAAAGACCATAGCGGTTTGCGTGAGGACGGCGCGGTCCGTCTTGCCGATCTTGGTCTCTTGCATTTCCAGCCAGAGGTCATTGCCCTCGCGCGTGCGCTCGCCGACGCCGGCGAACACGGAATAACCGCCGTGCTGGCTGGCGATGCGGGCGATCAGCTCGGTGAGAATGACCGTCTTGCCCAGTCCGGCGCCGCCAAACAACCCTGCCTTGCCGCCGCGAACCAACGGCGTGAGCAGGTCCATGACCTTGATGCCGGTCTCGAACAGTTCCGTCTTGGGGGAAAGCTCGGACAACGGCGGCGGTTCACGATGGATGGGTCGATACTCGGTGGCATGGATCGGCCCGCGCCCATCGATCGGGTCTCCCAGGAGATTGAACACCCGCCCGAGGGTCTCCTTGCCCACGGGCACCTTGACCGGGCTGCCGGTGTCGGTTGCTTTCATGCCGCGGACCAGACCATCCGTCGAGCCGAGGGCCACGCAGCGCACCCGGTTGCCGCCCAGGTGCTGTTGCACCTCGCCAGTCAGGTGGAGGTGAACGCCCTTGTACTCGGCGTCGATCTTCAGGGCGTTGTAGATTTCCGGCAGATGCCCTTCTTCGAACTCGACGTCGAACGTCGAGCCGATGACTTGGACGATCTGGCCGACCTGGTTGCCGGTCATTTTTCCATCCGTAACGGTTGCCATGATCGCTCCGTGGGTTTCTCGACTTTCCTGTTGTTGATTATAGTTGGAGACGGCGGCCCGCTTTGATGTTTTCGACAAACCTCACAACCTCTGCCCCTCCGCCGTTGTAAACTGCTTCACCCAGTCGCCTGAGCTTCTCCAGAGCAATGTCATCGCGGTTGGATCGAACCATGTTGATAAAATCCCCCGCATCGATGTACTTTTTGTCCTCCGGTCTGGTGGGGGATATCATGGCCGCGAACTTGGAAACCAGGGCCATTTCCAGGTCCGGAATGCGATGCGTATCCCCGACGGGGATCGTATTCTTGAACACCGTTTGATAGACCGGCTCCAAAGGCCTCAGCAGGTCGATGACCCCTTTTCCGGTCGCAGGGTCGATGAAGCGCGTAACGGCGGGTTGATCCTCCGCGAGGAGTTCCGGGTACGCCTGCCGGAGCGCGGTGACGGCCTTGCGGTGGTGTCGCTTCTGCACCAGTATGTCGACGTCTTGCGTGGCGCGCGGCTCATCCCTCCAACCCCCGATCCCGTGGGTTCCTATGAGCACGAATTTCACCCCGGCCTGGTTCAACACCTGAATCACGTCCTCTGGGTTGATCATGACGGCGGTTGGCCGGTACATGCGGCGGTAGGTTTCCGTGAGCATGCTGCTGAGCCGCAGGGCCTCGGCGTGTCTGGCCATCTTGGACTCCGAGTGCGCTCCCTGTAACTCAAGGGTTATGAAGCTGAATCCTACTTCAGCGCTTCTGCCCCACCAATCACCTCGGCAATCTCCTTGGTGATCTGCGCTTGCCGTGCCCGGTTGTACTTCTGGGTCAAGGCTTTGATCATGTCATCGGCGTTCTCCGTCGCCGCCTTCATGGCGATGCGGCGGGCGATCTGTTCGCTTACCGCGGCGTCCAGGAAGCATTTGAATAATCGCACCTTGAACGACACGGGCAAGATCTCTTCCAGAATGTCGCGGGCGCTGGGCAGAAACTCGTAGTCCACCGGCCGGCTGGCCGCCGCTTCCGGTGTCGTCGCGGAAGCCAACGGCAACAGGGTCTCGACGACCGGTGCTTGCCGCGCCGGATTGAGAAACTTCATGTAGGCCACTTCCACCCGGTCGAGCTGGCCGCCGATGTAGGCGGCAATGTAGCGGTTGGCGAGCGCCTCCACCTCGGCAAACGCTGGTTTGTCTTCGAGATGAGTGTAGGTCGCCTCGGCGCGGATGCCCTGAAAGCGGAAGAAGGTGATCGCGCGTTTGCCGGACAGCTCCAGGTGCAGCGTGACATTCTCTCCCTGGAGCTGGCGAATCCGTGCACTGGCTTCGCGCAGAATGCTCGCGTTATAGCCCCCGCACAGGCCGCGGTTGGAGCAGATCACCAACAGCAGGCTATTCTTGATCTGTTCGCGTTTCTCCAGGAGCGGATGCGTCACATCGGCGGCACTGGCACTGAGATCGGCCGCCAGCTCGGCGATCTTCCGCGTGTACGCCTCGGCTTCCACAGCACGGTCCAGGGCTTTCTTGAAGCGCGCCGTGGCGATCAGCTCCATCGTGCGCGTGATCTTGCGGATATTCCGAATCGCCTTGCGGCGCTTGACGAGCGCTCGGGTTTTCGCCATGAGTAGTCGCTCAATCTTGCTGGTTACACACTAAGCCCGGCCGGTGCCAGGCGCCTTAAACTGTGGCTGAAAGCCTTCGATCGCCGCGATCAGTTTTTGCTCGGTCTGGGGAGTCATTTTGCGCTCTTTGAGGAGAGCCGCTCGCACATCCGACCGCTGCTCGCGCATGTAGCGCAGAAACTGCTCCTCCCAGGCCGCAACTTGCTGCCGCGGGACTTTATCCAGGTAGCCCTTTGTGCCGGCGTAGATGATCATGACCTGATCGACCACGTTCATCGGCTTGAACTGCGGCTGTTTCAGGATCTCCACCATGCGGTAGCCGCGGTCCAGCTGCGACTGCGTGGCCTTGTCCAATTCGGTGCCGAGTTGGGCGAACGCCTCCAGGGCTCGGAACGCGGCCAGGTCGAGCCGCAAGCCACCCGCCACCTGCTTCATCGCTGGAATCTGCGCCTTGCCACCCACGCGCGACACGCTGATGCCGACGTCCACGGCCGGACGGACGCCGGCGAAGAACAAATCCGGCTGCAAGTAGATCTGCCCGTCGGTGATGGAAATCACGTTGGTGGGGATGTACGCCGACACCTCGCCTTCGAGCGTCTCGATGATCGGCAGGGCGGTCAACGATCCTCCCGTGGCGTAGACCTTGGCCAGTTTGTGTCCTGGTAACTTGGGCAGATCGTGCTTGAGGGCCTCTTCCTTCTCGAGCGGCCCGACATAGACGATGCCCTTGCCATCTGGGCCCCGATTAACGCCCCAATCGTCGCGCACCTTGGACTCATCGGCGTTGGCCGGCACGATCACCCAGCGCTCCGCAGCCTTGGCGGAGCGTTCCAGCAAGCGTGAATGGGCGTAGAAAATGTCGCCGGGATAGGCCTCGCGGCCAGGCGGCCGGCGCATCAGGAGCGACAATTGCCGGTACGCCGCCGCCTGCTTGGTCAAGTCGTCGTAGATGCACAGGGTATCGCGGCCCTGCTCGTACATGTAGTACTCGGCCATGGCGCAGCCAGCGTAGGGCGCGATGTACTGGAGCGGCGCCGGGTCGGACGACGAGGCGAGGACCACAATCGTGTAGTCCATGGCCCCATGCTGGCGCAAGTTCTCGATGAGCTGCGCGACCGTTGATTCCTTCTGGCCGATGGCCACGTAGACACAGATGACGTTTTCCTCGCGTTGGTTGATGATCGTGTCGACCGCGAGGGCGGTCTTGCCGGTCTTGCGGTCGCCGATGATCAGCTCCCGTTGGCCCCGGCCAATCGGCGTCATCGCGTCAATGGCCTTGATGCCGGTCTGGAGGGGCACGGTTACCGGTTGCCGTCCGGCAACGCCGGGCGCGATCGATTCGACCGGTCGGCTCAGCTCGGTGACGATGGGGCCTTTG
>JBGQLF010000660.1:0-6318 GCA_041499985.1 Gemmataceae bacterium | reverse complement strand
TTCACCCTGGACACGACGCCGTTCATTCATCCCGGTTCGATCCACCTCGATCCGGTCCAGCCGCCGCCTTCTGGTAGCGACTCGGGTCTCTCGCCCACGGACGGGATCACCAACGTGACTCGGCCGGTGATTGACGGGACCGTGGATCAGAGCGCTCCCGTGACCATTCGCATCACGGATGTCACCAACCCGAATCAGCCGCAAATCGTGGCCACGGGCACGACCAATGCCACGGGCGGATTTGCGATCCAGATTAACGCCGGCGTGTATAAGGCGGACGGCTCAACCGATGGCGTCAAGACGCTGCAAGTGCAGGCGAATAACCTCACTCGCTTCAGCAACATCCTGACGCTGACGTTCATCCTGGACACCATCCCGCCGACAGCGCCCAGCACCCCCGACTTGCTGCCCAGCAGCGATACCGGCGTGTCCAACAGCGATCACATCACCAACGTGACCCGGCCGACGTTCCAGGGCACCGGGGAACCAAACGCTCAGATCCAGCTGTTTACCAACGGCGTCCTGGCCGGCACAGATGTTGTGAATTCGCGAGGCTTCTACACGGTGACGGTCAACAATCCGCTCCAGGACGGGACGTACGATATCTCAGCCCGACAGGAGGACGTGGCCGGTAACATCGGGCCCTTCTCGGGCGTGATGGCGCCCAAGCTGCAAATCATCGCCGGCGTCGTCGGGCCGCAGGCCACCAAGCCGGCGATTCATCTGGATCCCAAGTCGGAGACCGGCGCTCCGGGCAGCAACATCACCGCGTCCATTCCGCAGGTGTATGACATCACCGCCGATGCCCTCACGACGGTGGTCATCAAGGACAGCGGCACCGTGGTGGATAGCTTCGCCATGGGCACCATCACCTCCACGACGCGCAGCTTGAGCCTGGGCGTCGGCACGCACACGCTCACGGTCGAAGCCACCGATGTGGCCGGAAACGTCAAGGTGTCCGATCCGCTGACCGTTACCATCAACCTGGAGCAGCTGGACCCCGACCGCAAGTTTGTGCGGGCGGTCTATCTCCAGGATCTGGGCCGGCCCGGCGCGCTGGAAGAATGGAACGTGTGGGTACCGTTCCTGACCCAGCCCGATGGCCGAACGCAGATCGCCAATGGCATCGAACGGTCCGGCGAGGCGCGGACCCACCTGGTAAAAGGTTGGTATCAGACGTACCTGGGCCGGACGGCGCTCAACGGCGAAGAGCAGTTCTGGGTGGCACGCCTGGTGGCCGGTCAGACCGAGGAACAGGTTCTCGGCACCATCTTCAGCTCGACCGAGTTCTACCTGCACGCGCCGCAGGTCCCCGGCGTGGGCGGCGGCCCGGCCACGGATACCACGCTCATCCAGGCCTTGTACGGTCTGTTGCTGAACCGCCAGCCGGGCGCCAGCGAGCTGAGTTTCTGGCTGTCGACGATGGCCAATGTAGGACGTGCCGCGGCGGCCGTGGATATCCAGCAATCGACGGAATACCGCACGCTGGTGGTCAACTCGTATTATGCCAACATCCTGAGCCGGCGCAATCCGCCCGCGGCGAGTGAGGTCAATTTCTGGGTCAACTCCGGCCTGGACTTCACCTCCATCCAGGTGCAGTTCGAGGGCAGCACGGAGTTCTTCTTCCGGGCTACGGGCTTCAATCCGTGAGCACCGAACGTTGAGCGGGAAGCTGTAGGGGACTGCACGGACGCGGTCAGGAGCCGCGTTTGGTTCGGCGCCCGATTCGCCCGCCCTTGCCGAGGTTCTTACGGCTTTCCGCTTCCACCTCGCGCCAGAAAACGTCGTCGGGAATGCCCCCGCTCTCTTCGATCTGGCGCCTGGACTTATCGAGGATCGCCTGGAACTTGGGTGAGTGCGCCAACACCAGCCGTTCCAATTCGTCCTCGTCGGTGACCGCCAGCAACACGGCGACAGCTTTGCCGTTCCGGGTGACGATCACTGGCCCTTCCTGGCTCTCTTTGAGGTACGCGCTGAATCGTGCCTTAACGTCTGCAACAGAGGCAATCTTCATCCCACCAACTCCTCTCCCCCGCGCATCGCTTGGCGGCGGGGAAGCGATCAGGGTTTCACGCGCTTATAGCCGAACAGCATTTGATTGGTACCAGCCTTGGTGCGGAATTCACTGGGGCGTTCTTGGCGCAGTTGGGCGAAGCAGACCTTCATGGTATCGCCTTCCAATTCATAGATGCCTTGCATCGCCAGGCCCTTGTTCGGCCCATCGTCAGCAATGATGTCCATCGTTTTCGGCTTCTTGGTGGGGTCCAGCTTGAGCGTTCCTTCGACAACGCGCTCCTCACCGTGATAAACCGTATACTTGTCTCCCTTGACGAGCAGTTTGATTTGGGGCCGCTGATTCTGCTCTTCCGTTGCCTTCTCGCCGTTGAGTTCCAAGAGAGTCACCAGCCACGTACCCTCCATCTTCTGGAGCTCTTTCATGGCAGCCTCCTCCTTGGCATCTGCTGCCAGCGGCACGCCCAGGGCCAGGATCAACCATAGCGCCGTTCGCATTGCAACGCCCTCACAAAAAACGCCCATTTTGAGTGAAGAGGCGAAGTCTTCCTCAAGCTCCGCCTTCGGCCAGGATGGCTCCCTCACTCCAGTGAGGCTCGGGAAGATACGAAATCGGAGGAAAGTGTGCAAGCTTAGCCGCGTGAGAAGGATCCGGACTGGGGAGTAGTACCGGCATGTCTCCGTGGGTAAGATAGGAAACCGCATAGCGGAAGCAGGATGCGTTCTCGTTCGTTGCAAACCCGAGGCCTTGCCATGGACTTGACACTGCTCACCACCTTGAAAGACAAGCTGCTCCACACCAAGGATTTCACCCAGATCTGGGAATACTTCTTCGATCAATTTGGCGAGGATCCGGCGTTTATTGCTCTGGGGGAGCGCACGCGCCACCCGTTCCTGGAAACGGTGCTGGAACAGGTTGGCCGGCAGCTGTTCGGCAAACCGGTCACCGTGGCCAAGCTGTTGCTGACCCGGCTGCCAGAACAGCAGTTTTTGCACGGCGGCTGTACCCTCAATGGCAAGCTGGCCAACGTGATCTACTTCGAGGACATTCACATGGGCTTGCTCGCGGTGGTCCTGTCCGTGACCCCCAGTGACACCAAGATGGTGCGCTTTACGGGCCAGCCCATGCCCGCCAATTGGAGTCCTTCGCAGAATTGAACCATCTTTTTGGCGAGAAGTTCGCCCTGTCCTGCTGCTTAGCTTGCCAAGGACCCCGGACATGGCCCCTGCCAAGGCGATGCCGAGATCGGGACGCATAGCTCAGCTGCTGTCAGGCTCTCTTGCTCCAATTTCTGGCCGCATTGCTGGATGAGCGCGAGCGTATCCAGAATCTGGGCGTGCGTGACGCTGGGATTGAGCAAGGTCATTTTGAGATAGGTCCGTCCGCGAACGCGCGTCTGCCCCAACACAGCCAGGCCCTGGCCAAAGAGGTGGTGCCGGATGGCTGCGTTGAGCCGATCCTCATCGCTTGCCGGGTGCCGCGCTCGATAGCGAAAAACGACACAACCGAGCATCGGTGCATGCAGCAGCTCGAAGGATGGATGCGCTGCCAGCGAAGCCGCCACTTGTTGGGCCAAGTCGAGCGTTTGGTCAATCAGGGCCGCGAGCTTGTGCCGCCCCAGCACCTGAAGGCTGACCCACAATTTTAGCGCATCGAAACGCCGACTTGTCAAGACGGAGCGCGTCACCAGATCGGGAATGCCTTGCTCCTCATGCTCGGCCGGGTTCAGATAGTCCGCGTGTAGCTTGACCAGATCGAAATCGGCCGCGTCCCGGACCAGGAAAGCCCCACAGCTGATCGGCTGCCAGAAGAGCTTGTGGAAGTCCATGGCCAGCGAGTCGGCGAGTTCGAGGCCCCGCAATCGAGCTTGCTGCCGGGCGGAAAAGAGCAGGGCACCACCATACGCCGCATCGACGTGGAACCAGATGCCGTGCGCCCGTGCCAACTCGGCCATTTCGGCTAATGGATCGATGGAGCCGAAATCGGTCGTGCCAGCAGTACCGACCAGGGCGATCGGCTCCAGGCCTTGCTGCCGCAACTGCTCCAGCCGTGCAGCCAGATCAGCCAAACGGAGGCGAAACGCGCCGTCCACGGCCACCTTGACAACCGCCTCGGTCCCCAATCCCAGTTGCGCCGCCGACTTCTCCACGGTGAAATGGGCGGCTTCCGAGCACAGGATACGGAAACGGCAAGCTCCGGCTGGCAGTCCGTGCTGTTGGGCCGACCAGCCGTAGCGGGAGCGCAAGTACGCATCGCGCGCCAGCCAGAGTCCCATGTAGTTGGACTGCGTTCCTCCGGCGGTCATGGTGCCGTCGGCCGTTTCCGGCAGCCGCGCCTGGCGACAGAGCCACCGGATCAGCGATTGCTCCACGACGGTTGCAGCTGGCGCCTGATCGAATGAATCCATCGACTGATTCAGAGCGCTGAGGACCACTTCCGCGGCCAGGGCAGCGACCAGGGGCGGACAGTGCAGATGAGCAGCCGTCTGGGGATGCGTGACCAGGACCGAGTTTTGCACCACGTCGTGCAGGCGCCGCAAGACCACCTCCAGCGCCTGCTCCTGGGGAGGACAGGGATCGGCCGCGAGGAGATCCGTCAACTCGGCGGCGCTCTTACCGCTGTAGGGCCGTTCGGGTAGCGCGTTCACCAGGGTAGCCGCCGCCTGCCCGATGGCCTGCTGATACACCTGGCGACTCAGAGGGCTGGCGGTGAGAAAATCGGTCTCAAACACAGGTCACCTCGCGCTGGTTCACCGAGACGGCCCGGCACGCCTGGGCCACGATCTCCGCAATGCGATCCACTTCCTCAGCGGTCACAATCAACGGGGGCAGGAAGCGCAACACGCATCCGTGCCGGCCGCCGACTTCGAGAATCAGCCCGCGCTGGAAGCATTCCTGTTGGAGGCGCCGGGCCCGGGCGCCATCGGCTACGGGACGCCCCCAACGGTCCTGCCGCTCGGGATCGACAACCTCCGCTCCGAGCATCAAGCCGCGTCCGCGCACATCTCCCAGGAAGGGATAAACGTGCTGGAGTTCTTGCAGGCGCGCGCGGAGTTGCTGCCCCCGGCACTCGGCGTGGGCCGGGAGGTCGTTCTCGAGCAGGTAACGCAACGTGGCCAGACCGGCGGCCATCGCCAGTTGATTGCCGCGAAACGTGCCGGTATGGGCGCCCGGCTTCCAGGTGTCGAGATCTTCATGGTAGACCACCACGGCCAGGGGTAAGCTACCACCGATCGCCTTGGAGAGAACGACGACGTCCGGCACGATGCCGGCGTGTTCCAGGGCGTAGAGCTTGCCCGTGCGGCCCCAGCCGGTCTGGATCTCATCGACGATCAAGGGGATGTGCCGTTCCTGTGTAATACGGCGGATCTCTTGCAACCACTCGTCGGGCGCTGGAATGCTGCCGCCTTCGCCCTGCACCACCTCCAGGATCATCCCGGCCGGTGAGGCGATGCCGCTTTCCGGATCGGTCAAGAGGTTCTCGATATAGGCGCTGCCATGATGACCATCACAGTTCCGGCAGCCGAAAGGACACCGGTACGAATACGGATAGGGGAGGAAATGGACCTCGGGCATCAAGCCACTCACCGGTGTCTTGGGGCCGAGATTGCCCATCAGGGCGAGCGTGCCGTGGGTTTGTCCGTGGTAACCACCCTGGAAGGTCAGGATCGCGCGCCGCCCTGTCGCCGTCTTGACCAATTTCAGGGCCGCTTCGACGGCGTCGGCTCCGCTGGGCCCGCAAAATTGGATCTTGGCATGGCGCGCCAACGCGGGTGGAAGGCTCGCGAAGAGTTCCTCCACGAATTGGTCCTTGGTCGGCGTCGTCAGGTCCAGGGTGTGCAGCGGCAGATCCTCGTTGAGGTGTTGCCGGATGGCGTCGAGGACGACGGGATGATTGTGCCCCAGCGCCAGGGTGCCGGCGCCGGCCAGGCAGTCGAAGTAAACTCGGCCATCGGCATCGACCACGTAGATCCCCTTGGCCTTGCAGATGGCCAGGGGCAGGCGCCGGGGATAGGTCCGCGCATTGGATTCATACTCTTGTTGGCGGTCCAGATAGTACTTTGCGGGATGAGAACACAGCGCGCGCGACATAAGCTATCCTTTCCAGCTCACGAGGGAACGAGGACCAGGTTGGGGATTGGCTAGCCTCTGTCTGACAACGGGGACAGGACCCGTGATTGTAGGGATCCTGTCCCCGTTGTCAGATAGAGCCTCTTCCGTTTTTGGGTGCGTAGAACGGAATTCATTCCGTTCGGGCGCGTGGCGAACGGAATGAATTCCGTTCTACGTTGCGGACTCCGCACC
>JBGQLF010000659.1:0-6326 GCA_041499985.1 Gemmataceae bacterium | reverse complement strand
GGCAGCTGTGTGGTCCATCCCAGTAGCTCCTCAACGGCGATGGGGATGCGGAATCACTTGGCAGCTACTATTGTCTTCGCCCAGCTGCATTTGGGCAATCCTGGGGTACAGGAGGGTGATTACTCGGACGGACTCCTAGAGAGTGGGGAGAAGGGCGGAGAAGATGAGGAGAAGGCCATCCTCCGGGTCTACGACCTGGCCTACCATTACGACGCCGCCGGGGAGAAGCGCAAAGCCTGGATCTATGCTCTCCTGGCCGCGGAACAGGCGCGACGACAGTCCGCCCTGGAAGTGGCCATTCAGCAGTACGCGATTGCCAAGCGCAACGCCGATGGAACGACCAACGCTGTCCGCTACCGCATCGCCGAAGGCTACGGAGATGCGCTTATGCTCCTGGGACGTTACGAAGACGCCGACGCCCAGCTCCAGGGCGTGATAGACCTGGTGGAGGATACCGAGAAAAAAGCGCGCATCGAGGCGCTCCAAGGCGAAATCGTCTCCAAACAAGGGGCGATCAACAAGAGCATCGCCTATTACGAACAAGGCCTGCGGCGCCTGGGCAACTGGGTGCCCCGAACCCTGCTCGGTTTTGGGTATGGGATCCTGCGCGAATCGGTCATTCAGTGCTGGCACAGCCTGTGGCCACAGCGCTTGCACCGGAAACCGCCCAGCAGCCAGCTCGATCTCACTATCCGCTTCTTCAGCCGCGCCAATCAAGTCTATGTTTTTCAGAGCACACTCAAGATGTTGTGGACCCATCTGGCAGGAATGAATCGTGCCGAGTTGGTGCCGCCTTCACCACGTCTGGCCTTCAGTTATGCTATTCATGGCATGATGATGTCGATGCTTGGCTGGCAGACGCGGGGGTCCCGCTATGGCGACCGGTCCCTGGCAGTGGCCCGGGAGTTCGATGATGTCTTGGGACAAGGCAATAGTTGCAATTACAGAGGGATTGGCCTTTACGCATCAGCACGCTACGAAGAGGGCCTCGAGCGTCTGACCGAGGCGATTGATGCTTTCGACAAGGCGGGCGATCTGTGGGAACTCCACTTGGCCCATTTCCACAGGGGCTGCTGCCATTTCGGCCTGGGGAACCTCGCCGAGGCGGTCACGGAAGCACGCTGGACGTTCGCCTCCAGTGCCCGCCTCGGCGATTCACGAACTCTTTGCTCCAGTTACCTCTGGGCGAGGGCCGCGCGCGGCAACATCCCCTTTGAGGAGCTGAGCAGCTGCTACCCGTGCCGGCCGGATGACGTCATGTCCACCGTCCACGGGATTATGGCGGAAGGGCACTGGCATACCTTCCACGGCCGCACCGAAGAGGCGCTCCAGACGTTTGAGCGGGCTGGTGAACTGGTTCGGAAGACCTTCTGCGTGAATTCCCATATGATCGTGGCGTTGCCCGAGTTGGCCGCCGCCTTACGGCGCCACGCCGACACGGTGCAGCATAAGGACTCGCACCAAAGTGATCACTTGCGCGGGCGCGCGTACCGGCTGGCCAAATGGGCGACGCGGATCACGCGCCTCTTCCCTGCCGCGTACCCTCTTTCCCTCCGTGAGCTGAGCTTGCTTCTCGCGGCGAGGGGGAAGACGTGGAAAGCGCTCAAAGTCGCGGACAAGAGCTGCGCCGTCGCCGAGCACCAGAAGGCGAAATACGAACACGCCCAATCCTTGCTCGTGCGTGGGAAGATTGCTCATCAACTGGGCCTGCCCGAGGCCGACGAGCAGATTCACACGGCCGAAGCCGCGCTGGACGAGATCGAGCGGCCGGTTCGAGCGGTATCCTCTTCTGTTGTTGAGCGGCAAGAGGCGGTAGAATGAGGGAACCGAGCAACAGGGTGAGCTGCTGCTAAATCGGGAGGGACCGCGGTGCGGATTGGACCAACGCCCCGAAAGCGGCGCACGCGCCAGCACGTGATTGCCGATCTGAGCGTCAACTACATCGAGCGATTCATCCTCGACGCAGGGCACACGGTCCAACAGCTGACTCCGGATTACGGCTATGACCTGCTCCTTTTCACCTACGACGAGCAAGGATACGCCGAACCGGGCATGGCATTCATGCAACTCAAAGCTGCGGAGACGCTGGAGCGATCTGGCCCCAACTGCTTGTTTGACCTGGACGTCCGGGATTATCACCGGTGGATGTTCGAACGCTATCCCGTTATGCTCATCTTGTTCGACGCCTTGCAGCGACGCGCCTGCTGGCTAGACCTCCAACGATATTTCCGCGAGGACGCCAGGAGACGGCCGGCCAAAGGGGCAAAGACCATTCGCGTGCGAGTTCCGGCCCGACAGGTCGTCAGCTTCCGAGCCGTGGCACTGATGCGAGACACGATCGCCACAGCGGCCGATCGACTGGAAAGGGAGAGTGGACTATGACCGAAGTGACCTACGGACAGTTGGACAAGGTGTTGCGTGCGCTGGGCTTCACCGCACGGGTGGTAACGTCGAAGCCGAAGGCCCGGGTGTACAAACATGAGGAAACGGGGGCGTTGATTTCTCTTGGGTATCACGCGGACGGTAGGTCAGTGCTGCCGCACCATCTGGCCGCCGTGCAGGGCACTCTCGACGTCTTCGGAATCGCCGAGCCCACCGAACTCGCCGCGGAATTGCAGAAGGCAAGCTAACCTTCCCGGGAAGAAATAAGGGGACATACAAGATTACGAACGTAATCTTGTATGTCCCCTTTTTCGAGGCGAGTTCGCGGAGTTGAAAAGCTGCTACCCGTGCCGGCCGGATGACGTAATGGGCGACCCGGATCACCCGTTTGTTCCCTGCCGCGTACCCTCTCTCGTTGCGCGAGCGAAGCCTGATCCTCGCCGTGTATGGGAAGACGTGGAAAGCGCTGAAGTACGCAGACAAGAGCTGCGCGGTCGCCGAGCGCCAGAAGGCGAAATACGAACACGCCCAATCCTTGCTCGTGCGTGGGAAGATTGCTCATCAACTGGGCCTGCCCGAGGCCGAAGAGCAGATCCACACGGCCGAAGCCGCGCTGGACGAGATCGAGCGGACAATCTCTTGAACTCGACCTTGACCTGGTGGGGGGATATAATCAGGTATTGAGAAGTCGAGACAAGAGGTGTTTCATGGTGACGCTCTCCACTTCAGAACCGCAATTGCGGCTGGCCCTGAATTCAACGGAGACGGCCCTTCGCCGCCTGGCTAACTACGAATTAGATCCTCCCCTGGCTGGCCGTCTGGAGTTCCTTTCGGAACGGAAGGAGTTCCTCAACGAGGAGGAACACGCTGAATTGCTGGCCCTGGTCGGATTCGCCCGCCGGCGCACCATTGAGAAACTAGAAGCGCGACTGGCCCTGAAGCAACTTCACGAGATCGTTCCCGAAATGGTTTCGGCCCCATGAGCACGGTCTCGGAAGAGCTGCGCCGACAAATCACAGCCCGAGCCGGGAACTGCTGCGAATTTTGCCACCTGCCGACGGCCGGGCAGGTGGGCCGTTTTCCCATCGATCACGTCATACCCCGAAGTTTGGCGGGCCCGACCGCCATGATCAATCTCGCTTTGGCCTGTCCTCACTGCAACGGTCATAAATGGGCCCATGTGACAGCGCTCGACCCGGTTACGGCAGACACGGTCCCGTTATTCAACCCGCGAACGCAAGTTTGGTCCGACCATTTTCAGTGGTCCGCGCCATCCCCGCTCATTCTGGAAGGTAAGACGGCCACGGGACGAGCCACGGTCGGTGCCCTCCAAATGAATCAAGAAGAAATTCAACTGGTCCGCAGTTTATTGCTTCGCCTGGGGATACCTCTCGAACCTGGGGTCCCCGCTCGCCTTGATTGAGCCTTGTTCCGGGATCGCTCGTGCCGTTAGCTGGCCGAGACAGGGTCCCCCTCAAGAATGGGGCGGCGGCCTGACGCCATTGCCAGGGCGTACAGCCAAGAGCCGCGCGCGGCACAGACGATTGTCAGAGCGAAGATCAGGCCGAAGACGACGTGCACGGCCATGAACAGCCCGTAAACCGCCGCGAGCGCCGCGCCAAAGGCGATCTGCCGCCCCGGTCGCTCCGGAGTCGTGGCTGGGTCGGGGAGCATATAGAAGGTGATCATCACGAACGCGAACCCCGTCATCGGCGCCAGACTGGCCGCGAGAGAGTTCTGAAAGAGGAAGCTTCTGAGGACCGCCTGCAAGACGAAGCCTCCCACCCAGGTCGCGATCAAGGGCATGCGCTTCGTGAAGAACCCGTTCAGGGAACTGCCGAGCAGAACGATGAGCCCGACGATCCCCCAATCGCCGGCTCCGGTCACGGCCGCCGTGAACTGCCACGGCATCGCCAGCCCGACCCACGGGAAGGTCAGTAGGGTGACGGTGATGCCGAAGTTCGACGGGTTCAAGAAGTGGCGCATCCCCGCACCGACCGGGACGCGGAAGATCGTTTTCGAGCCGATGGCCACGGCGGTGGCGAAGGCGACCACCCATAGCCGGTCGTTGAAATAGAGCAGTGCAGCGATCGCCAGGGCCGTGATGTGGGCCGCTAGCAGAAAGTCCACCAGCGGCAGGATGCCTCCGGCAAAGCGCGGCGGGCGGTGACTGCCCCAGGCAGCCAGCGATTCGAGCAGGATCTGTAGGCCGTAGGCGGTTCCCAGCGCGACCAGCGGCTGCGCGTAGGACTGCTCGAAACCGAGGAAGGCGTGCCCGACGATGGTGAGCGCCGAAAGCGTGACGGCAAATTGGCGCAAGGCCGCGAGCTGACTTGGTGCAGGGGCTGCCCCTGCGCCGGGCTCACTTTTTTCTTGACAGGTTTCCAACCCCGGTCCTATACTGCCGCGAACTTCGGTGGGATGCCGTAGCGACCCTCGCACCGGCTGCCGTCTTCCAACCGCAAGCACCTTCGCGGCTTTCTGTTCGCCCTCGGCCTTTCGGTGTCCCAAGGCAGGGTACCTCTCATGCGTCACCGCTTCTTTCGTCTCCTTTCACGAGTCTATTTGAGCTTAAACCACGGCGCCGCCAGGGCATTTTGCTGTCCTGGTACAGAATGGAGGCGCCGGCTAACAACCCCCTGGACGCTGGTCCTTATCGGCGGTCTCCCGCTGCTCCTGGCGGCCGGCCTCGATGCGTGGAGAGCCGGGCCGCCGGCCGGCGCGAAGGACACATCCGGGCTGGCAGCTGGCCCAGCGGACGAAGAAACGGTTACGTTGACGCCGAGAGCGCTGGAACAAGCACAGCGCTTCTCCAGTCAGGAAGACCCACCCGCGCACGAGCCAAGCGCCCTGGTTGCCGGGAAGCTCGTGCAGGGACCGTCTCCCGAGACAACTCCTTACGAGCAGGTTACCACGGCTTTGAAAGCGGCCCGGGAGAAAGTCGAAGGGGCCTCGGCTTCGCGTACCCAGGCGGAACCCGGTGCACCTGCCGCACGGAACGCACCGGAATCGACCGGATCGCCCACGTCCCACTTCAAGCGGCGCCGCGCTGATTCCGCCGAGGATCTCCGCCAGCAGCTGGCCCGCGCACCCGAGCTGCGCCTGGATCCACAGGCCATTCCGGCCCTGGTCTGGAGTTACAAGGCGAACCTCGAGGAGAGCTTGGCGGCTACCGGCGAGCTGCGCTTCGGTCCCCAACCATTGCGCGAAGTGTACCCAGACATTACCCAACTGCCACTGCGGGCCGGCAAGGCCTGCCGGCTGGAAGAAAAGAAAGCCGCTGCTCTGGATGTACTTTCACGCAAATTGCGCATTTACCTGGCCAAGGCGGCGCCGGTGGACCACCATGGCAAACGTCCGGAGCCTGTCTTGTTGCGCGAGGCGATGCGTCTGGAAGTGCGCGGCAAACAGCTTGAATGGCTGCGGCCCGAGGCGATTCCCTCGCTCATGCAACTCCTCATGCATGAGGATGAACCGGTTCGCTTCATGCTGGTGGATTTGTTGGCCGAGATCCCGGGCAAGGCCGCGACGCTGGCTTTGGCGCAGCGGGCCGTCTTTGATCTGTCGGCGGCCGTCCGCGAAGGGGCCGTGGCCGCACTCCAGAAGCGGCCCCGCGACGAGGCCCGGCCGGTGTTCCTCAGCAACTTGCGTCATCCCTGGGCTCCCGCCGCCGATCATGCCGCGGAAGCTCTGGTAGCCTTGGGGGACCAGGATGCCGTTCCGCGGCTGGTCCGTCTGTTGGATCAACCGGATCCCACGATCGCGGACAGTAGCCAGCAGAAGCAGCCCATGATCCGCGAGGTCGTGCGCGTCAACCATTTGGCCAACTGCTTGATGTGCCATCCCCCTTCGGTGACCTACGCCGATCCGGTGCTGGGCGTGGTGCCGAACATGACGGCGACGAACCTGGTCTCCCTCCTGGCCCGGGGCGCCCCGCGCCAGAT
>JBGQLF010000658.1:0-6334 GCA_041499985.1 Gemmataceae bacterium | reverse complement strand
GCAACCACGCCCTTCGAAGACTCAGGGCGTGCCACCCACCGTCCCAGCCCTGAGGGCGCAGGAGAGGAGCCGTAATGAGCAGCGATCCAAGCGAGACCGCGAATCTCCTTCACCGGGCGGCGGCGGGCGACCAGCAGGCGCTGGCCGAGTTGTTCGCCCATTACCGCGACCGGCTACGGCAGATGGTGCGCCTACGCCTGGACCGCCGCCTCCAGGGCCGCCTCGACCCCTCCGACGTGCTCCAGGAGGCGTACCTCGATCTGGCCCGGCGCTTCCCGGAATACAGCCGCCAGCCGTCCGTGCCGTTCTTCCTGTGGCTGCGGGGGCTCACGGGCCAGAAGCTGACCGACCTGCACCGGCAACACCTCGGGGCGAAGATGCGCGACGCCGGCCAGGAGATCTCGCTGTACCGCGGTGCCCTGCCGCAAGTCTCCTCGGCGTCGTTGGCCAACCAGCTGCTGGGCCGGCTCACGTCGGCCAGCCGGGCTGCCATGCGGGCGGAGACGCAGCTGCGCGTACAGGAAGTGCTCAACGGCATGGACCCGATGGATCGGGAGGTGCTGATCCTGCGGCACTTCGAGATGCTGAGCAACGACGAGACGGCCGCCGTGCTGGGGATCAAGAAGTCGGCGGCCAGCAACCGCTACATCCGGGCCCTGAAACGGCTCAAGGACAGCCTGGCCGCCCTGCCGGGGTTTGGAGACCCCACAGGTGGGTAAACTGACCTTCCCAAAACGGCCGAAGCCGCGCTGGAAGAGATTGAACGGGCGGTCCGAGTGGCCTTCTCCGCTGTTGTTGAGGACAAGGTGCGGTAGAATGACTGAGACGATTGGCCGGTTGGAGTCCTGATTGAGCAGGGTGGACTATGGCACGGATCCGACCGACACCCCGCAAGCAGCGCACGCGGCAGCACGTGATGGCGGATCAGAGCGTCAACTACGTCGAGCGCTTCATCATCGACGAGGGACACACGGCACAACGGCTAACTCAGGATTACGGTTACGACTTGATCCTGTTCACCTACGACGATCAAGGGTACGCCGAGCCCGGTGTGGCCTTCCTCCAGCTCAAGGCAGCGGAGACGCTGACGCGATCCGGATCGCATTACGTGTTTGACCTGGACATTCGGGATTACAACCTCTGGATGATCGGGGATACTCCGGTCTTCCTGGTCCTGTTCGACGCCACGCGGCGGCGGGCGTACTGGCTTCACGTCCAACCGTATTTCCGGAAAGATGCCTCGCGCCAGCCGAAGAAGGGTGCCAAAACGGTCCGTGTCCGTGTGCCGAGACGGCAGGCCATCAGCCGCCGGGGCGTGGCAACCCTGCGGGAGTTAAAGCACCAAACAGACGTCCACATTTCGACGGAGGGCAGATCATGAGGGAGGTGACTTACGCGCAGATGGATAAGGTGTTGTCCGCGCTGGGCTTCTCGATGCGGGTGGTGACGGTCGAGAACAAACTCCGGGTGTACGAGCACCAGCAGACGGGGGCAATGCTGTGGTTGGCGTTTCGCCCGGACGACGAGGCCGTCTTGCCGCATCACCTGGCTGCGGTCCAGGGCACACTCAAGGTGCACGGAATCGCCGACCCTCTGGAGTTCGCGGCGGAGTTGCAAAAGGCGAGCTGACAAGCCACATCAAAGCGCCCACGCACCGGCTCATTTCGCCAGCGGAATCACCTCCTCCAGCGGTACCTCCCACTGCCCCAGCCCGACACTCACCACAGCTACATTGCGTTTGTGATCCACGCGCACAATCCGTCCCGCCTTGTCGAACCGCGGCACGTGCACCGCATCATTCGGCTGAAGCCTGGCCCGCGCCTCGCGCAGCGCTGTCGCTTCTTCCGCCTCGCGCTCCAGCGATGCCACCTTCTGCCGATATTCCTCGCGTTGCCGTTCGGCCTCATGCTGGGCCACCAGCGCCTCGGCACGGGCCTTTTCGGCCTCTTCACGTAGCTGTTGGAGCTTGGTCATCTCCGGAACGCGCCGTTGCCGGCGCCGCAGGTAATGCTGCGCCCGCCGCAGCAGATCCCGCGGCAACTTGAGCCGGCGGGCGATCTTCAGCGCGTTGCTCATGCCGAACTGGCCGATTTGCAGGCGATACGTCGGTCGCAAGGTTTCCACGTCGAATTCGACCGCCGCGTTCTCAGCGCGCTCGTTGGCAAAGGCATACGTCTTCAAGTCGCCCAGGTGCGTGGTCACCATGGCTCGGCAGCCGATACGGTCGAGCTCATCGAGAATGGCTCGCCCCAGGGCCGCTCCTTCGGTCGGATCGGTCCCGGCCCCCAGTTCATCCAGCAACACCAGGCTCTGGGCATCGGCCAGGCGGAGAATGCCAGCGATGCGCGACATGTGCGAGCTGAACGTGCTCAGTGATTGCTCCAGACTCTGTTCGTCGCCGATGTCGGCCAGAATCTGATGAAAGACCGGCACCATGCTGCCGTCGGCCGCTGGGATATGCATGCCGGACTGGGCCATCAAGCACAGCAGGCCCGTCGTCTTCAATGAAACCGTTTTGCCACCCGTATTGGGGCCCGTGATGATGAGCAAGTTGAAGGCATGGCCGAGGCCGACGTCGATCGGCACCACGGTGCGTGGTTCGTGCGGCGCTGCGTCACTCGAAGCCGTCGCAGCAGTTGCCGCGCTCTCCGCGCCCTGCGCTGTGCCGTCGGCCGTGGTTGTCCCCCCTGCTTCCGTGCGGAATATGTACTCCAGCACCGGATGCCGGGCCTGCCGCAGCCAGAGTCGCCCTTCGGTGTTGACATCCGGCACACTCATGCCATAGTCGCGGCTAAAGCGGGCCTTCGCGGAGATGAAATCGAGCTGGGCCATGATGTCGATGGCGATCCCGAGCGGCCGTGCCACTCGGGCCACTTCACCGCTGAGGCGGCGCAAGATGCGGCGCTCCTCGCGTTCCTCTTCTCCCTTCAGCACGGCCCGCTCGGCACTTAGATTGGCAACGCCGGCCGGCTCGATGAACAGCGTCTCGCCCGTGCTGCTGGTGCGATGCACGACGCCCTGGAGCTTGTGCCGATGGTTGACGGCCACGGGTAGGACGTAGTGGTCGCCGCTGACGGTCGCGTTGGGATAGCGCAGGATCTTGCGCAGCTCGGGATCACGGAGCAATCGTTTGATCTGATTCTGCACCCGCTCGTCGATTTCCGCGAGCTGCTGGCGCAGCTTGGCCAGCTCGCGACTGGCCATGTCGAGGAGATAGCCGCGCGTGTCGATGCAGCCGGTGATCGTCTTGGCCACCAATCCCAGGTCTTCAACCGGAGCCAGGAGGGCGCTCAAGCGCTGGAAATGCTCATCGAGGCGCATGCGATAGCGAAACATGTTGCCGGTGCAGCTGAGCGTCTCGGCCACTTCCAGGAGTTGCTCCGCGGTCAGCATGGCGCCGATGGCGGCGCGGCGAGTGAGCAGCCGGACATCATGAAGACCGCCAAACGGCGGCGACTGGCCTTGCCCCAGGACCTCGACCATCTCCGTGACGAGTGCCAGGTCGGCCCGGATCTTCTCGGTATCGGTACTCGGCTCCACCTGGCGAGCCAGCTCCTTGCCCAGCGAGCAAGCGCCATAGCCGGCCAGGAGTTCGCGGACCTTGTTAAACTCCAGCAGTTCCAGCGTGTGTGCGTCCATCGTTACCTGAT
This sequence comes from Gemmataceae bacterium, assembly GCA_041499985.1. Lineage (GTDB taxonomy): Bacteria > Planctomycetota > Planctomycetia > Gemmatales > Gemmataceae > JBGQLF01. The sequence goes on along the minus strand of JBGQLF010000658.1, from coordinate 2,684 downwards.
TCGACATACCTGCGTAGACAACCGAGCCGGGCGGCGGGTTCGGCGGTCTGGTTTCGTAGCCAAAGAAGTCATTTTAGCGGATCGCTCGGCCTTACCACAGAGAAGAGACGCAACAGAGCCTAACCAGGACCGCTTCACAAATCTGCATCTGCCCCATTGCTCCTCGTCTCTTCTCCCTTTACAGTGGGACACATTGCTCAAGTTCCCGGCAATGGTTTCCGTGTACCTGGAGAATCCATCATGCGCATGCTCCCACGCATCGGGTCCCTGGTCTTGGCCTGCTTCCTGGCCAGCGCCACCGCGATGTTGGCGGCCGATCCCCTGCCCCAGATGCAATTCAATGAGGTCAAGGAGGTCGCGCCCGGCGTCTTCTTCCGTTACTCGGCGATCAGCGCTACCGACAAGAACGTCGCTTTCGGCGGCAGCAACAACATCTGGGTCGTCTTTGAAGACTATGTCGTTGTCATCGACGCCAATTTTCCCAAGGAAGCCGGCGACGTCATCGACGCAGTCAAGAAGACGACCGATAAACCGATCCGCTACGTCTTCGATACGCACCACCACGGCGATCACGCCTATGGCAACGCCGTCTTCGCCAAGGCAGGAGCCAGCGTCGTCGCCCAGGCCAACTGCGCCCAATGGCTGCGCGTCTTCGGTCCGAAGGAGTTTGCCGAAGCCGGGCGCGGTCCCGCCGGGCGCAAGGACATCGCTGCCAGCACGCTCAAGGTCCCCAATGTGGTCTATGACGACAAGCTGGTGCTCGACGACGGCAAGCAGCGCGTCGAGTTCCTGTTCTTCGGCCATGCCCACACCAAGGGCGACGGCTTTGCGTACCTGCCCCGGCACAAGATCCTGTGCACGGGTGATGCCTGCGTCAACGGGGCGTTCAACTTCATGGGCCACGCCGACTCCGCCTCGTGGATTCGTGTCCTGGAGAATTGCCAGCAGCTCGATATCCAGATGGTCTGCCCCGGTCACGGCCCCGTCGCCGGCAAGGAACTGCTCGAAAAGCAGAAACGCTACTTCGTCGAGCTACGGCAGCAGGTCCACAAAGGGATCGATGCCAACCAGAACGTGGACGACCTCATCAAGAACCTCGACCTGCCCTGGTACAAGGAGTGGACCGGGGTCACGCCGGCCGGGGATAATGTCAAGCATGTCCATGCCGAGCTAACGGGCCGGATCATGCCCTGGGACCTGGTCGAGGAGTTCGGCGTCTACGAAGGCCCCTCGCCGACCAAGGACACACCCGGTTGGACCAAACCGCGGCGGATCGTCGTGCAGAACTTGATGCCCGCCCGCTTGGCGGAGCTGAAGCGCGTCGCGCCCGACATCGAGTTCATCCCCGCCAAGACCGCCGCGGACGCTGCCAAGGCCGTGAGCGATGCCGATGCCGTGCTCGGCTTCTGCACTGCCGAGATCGTCAAGGCGGGCAAGAACCTGCGCTGGATTGCCCTCAGCCATACCGGCGTCGAGAGGGATCTCAATCCGGAGCTGATCAGCAGCCAGATCGTCCTCACGAACACGCAGCGCCTATTCGGACCGAATGTCGCGGACCAGGGCTTCGCCTTGTTGCTGGCCCTGACACGCGGCGTCCGGGAAGTCCTGCCGGCCGAGGTACGGGACGCCGCCTGGCAGAAACCGCAAAGCCAGCAGACCGAGCTGAACGGTAAGACGATGCTGGTGATCGGCCTGGGCGGCATCGGCACACAGATCAGCCGGCGTGCTCACGCCTTCGGCATGCGCGTTCGGGCCATCGATCCGAAGGAGATGGAACGCCCCTCGTTCGTCTTCAGCCTGGATAAACCCGCCAAGCTGATGGAGCTGCTGCCGCAGGCCGATGTCGTCGTGGTGGCGTGCCCGTTGACGGCCGAGACACGCGGCATGATCGGCACCGCGCAGCTCCAGGCGATGAAAAAATCGGCTTACTTGATCAACATTGCCCGCGGCGGCATCGTGCAGACGCCAGCCCTGGTCGCGGCGCTGGAACGGAAGCAGATTGCCGGCGCTGGTATGGACGTGACCGACCCGGAGCCGTTGCCGGCCGGGCATCCGCTGTGGAAACTGCCCACTGTGGTCATCAGCCCGCACCTCGGCGGCCAATCCGAAGAGGCCCGCGATCGGCAATGGCGGCTGTGGCGCGAGAATGTGCGTCGCTTTGTCGCGGGCGAGCCGTTGCTGTGCGTGGTGGACAAGGCGAAGGGGTATTGAGATAATGCAACCGCCGAGGAATGCGGGTGAGAAGGCCTCCGCCGCCGATTCCTCGGCGGTTTCTTGTCTCCAGAGAGTCCCGGTGTGGGAGACCCTGTGATGAACCATGAGAAAGAGAACCCGGTAGAGAACGGGAAAGTTACCGACCTGCGCGAATGCAAGGTTCTTCCACCGGAAATCTGGCGGCCCTACGAAGGCAAGGTCATCATCTACAGCGAAGATGAGCAACGGGTCATTGGCGTGGGAGACACGGAGGACGAAGCCTTTGCCCATGCCGAGGCATCCGGTGTAGGTGGATTATGGCATTTGCATCACGCTGCCAGGTGGGGAGTAGAAGAGTTTTATACTCGACACGGGATGGTTTAACATGAGCCCGACGCGCCAGCGAGGAAAGAATGCTCCATCGCTGGCGCGTCGGGCTCATGACGGATGGCCTTCTCGATCCGGCCGCAGACCGGCCAGGAACTCCTCTC
>JBGQLF010000657.1:0-6345 GCA_041499985.1 Gemmataceae bacterium | reverse complement strand
GCGGAGAATGTGGATAATGTCGGTCTGGTTACCTTCAACGCCCTGCGCGAGGATCAGGATCCGAGCAAGCTCCAGGTCTTTGTCCGCGCCCTCAATTTCCGCAACCAGGCGGTCCAGGCCAAGGTGCAACTGGAGATCATCGCGAATGGCGCGCTCAAGGCCATCCAGGAAAAAACCCTGGTGTTACCCGCCCGACAAGTGATTGCCATCCAGGAGGCCGGCAAGGAGGACCCGCTCGTTCGGGATACTCCAGGCGAAGGCGCGGCGACATTCGAGCTGAACGACGTGGATGATCGCGGCAACACGGTCCTGCACGCCAAGCTCCTGAACAGCGCGGACAAGTTCACCTTCGATGACGAAGCCTGGCTCGTCGTCGGCGTGGTGCGCAAGGCCCGCGTACTGGTGATCGGCAGATCGAACGAACTGCTGCGTGCGTTCTTCGACGACGAGGCGACGCGCGCGGTGGCCACCGTGGCGTACCTGAGTCCGGCCGATCTCGCCAAGGAAGGCTATCGCAAGCCGGCCTTGAATGGGCAGTATGACCTGGTCGTGTTCGACCGCTGTGCGCCGGAGAAGGAGGAGGAGATGCCGCGCGGCAACACGTTTTTCATTGGCTCTCCACCGCCCCCGTGGAAGCCGGCCACGGTGGAGAAACTGAGCAATCCGCAGATCCGTGGCTGGATGGGGCAACACCCGCTGATGCGTTACTTGACGGGCTTGCAGGAAGTCGGCCTGGAAGATGCGTTCCGCATGAAGGACTTGCCGCCGCGGACACCACGGTTGATCGAGACCGATCAGAACACGGCTCTATTGCTGACTTTGAACCGGCAGGCATTTACCGATCTGGTGATGACGTTTCCGCTCATCACGGACAAGGACGAGTGGAACACCAATTGGTGGCGGCTGCCGAGCTTTCCGCTGTTCCTGCGAAACGTATTGTATACCCTGGGCAACGTCAGCGATGGCGCTGCCGAGGAAACCTTGCAGCCCGGCCAGGTGAAGATTTTGCGTCCCGATGTGGCGGTAACTCAGCTCGAGGTCACGACGCCGGAGGGCAAAACGCAGACGTTGAACCGCGGCTCCCGTGCTGATTTCGCCTTCGGCGAGACGCAGCGTTTGGGCGTGTACCAGGTCGCCTGGGAGGGCACCTGGCAGCGTAGCTTCGCGGTCAATCTGCTGGACGCGGACGAGAGCAACATTGAGCCACGGGTCGCCGTGCAGATAGGTGCGGAACGGGTCGTGGCGGGCCGGCAACGGGGCCAGCCCTATGCTCTCTGGAAGGGACTGGTGCTACTGGCTTTGGGACTGCTGCTCGCCGAATGGTACATTTACAACCGACGTGTCTATATCTGAGTCGACCATGCCTTCTACTTCTCCCCAATCGACCTCCACGAACCCTGCGCGACCCGGCCTGCACGACACTCTCGAATCGCGCGAACCCCGGCGGCGTCCCTTCGCCGAGTATCGCCGATTTATCCAGCACCACTACGACGGCTTGCCCGGAGCACTCACGGCCGTGACCGGTTTGCTGACCGGACATGAGACCTTGGCCGGCCGACTGATTCGCCATGATCGCTTCGATGTGCGCGGCTGCAAACGCATCCTCGACGCCGGCTGCGGCAATGGCCGTTATACGCGGTTCCTGCTGCGCGAGGCCGATCCGGATGCCCTGATCACCGGTTTCGACTACTCACAGCAAATGCTCCAACGCGCACGCAAACGCCTAACGAGCCCGCGCGCGAGTCACGTCGCCGCGGATCTGACGCGCTTGCCGTATGCGGACCGTTCCTTCGATGCGATCGTCTGCGGCTGGGTGTTGGAACACTTGCCGGATCCGCGGATGGGGTTACGGGAACTTACCCGCGTGCTGCGGCCGGGCGGCAAGCTGTTGCTGCTAAGTACCGAGGATACCTTCACCGGGGCGCTGTGCAGCCGACTGTGGCACTGCCGAACCTATAGCCGCACGGAGCTCCAGCGCGTGGGCCAGGAATGTGGGCTGCGCTGGGAACGCGAGCTGTGGTTCTCGAAGCTGCACGAGCGCTGGCGACTGGGTGGTATCATTGTCGAGCTGCGGCGTGAATAATCTGGTTCACCCGCGCTGCTCCACCCAGTTCGTCAGTCGACCAATGCCGGTGATGTCGATGGCAATCAGATCGCCCGTGGCCAGGGCGAAGTCGTCGGGCGGCACAATGCCGGTGCCAGTCAGCAGAATCACGCCGTTGGGAAAGCTGTTGTCGCGCCCGAGCCAGCCAACGAGATCGTCAAAGCTCCGGGCCATTTCGCCCAGCGTCGTCGCGCCCTCGAACACGCGCTCGCCACGGCGCTCGATATGAATGCGGATGGCGACTTGGTTCAGGGCTGGCATGCTGTCGTACAGGGTGATGACCGGCCCCAGCGCGCAACAGTTGTCGTACACCTTGGCCTGGGGCAAGTAGAGTGGATTCTCGCCCTCGATGTCGCGGGCGCTCATGTCGTTGCCGATCGTGTAACCCACCAGTTTGAGCCGCGGCGAGAGGACCAGTGCAAGTTCCGGTTCCGGTACACTCCAGCGGCTGTCGCGGCGAATGTGCACGCGCGCGCCGGGGCCGGCGACCCGGTTGGGCGTCGCCTTGAAAAACAACTCGGGTCGGGCGGCCCCGTACACCAGGTCGTAGAAGCGCGCTGCCCCGACCGATTCGCGTTCGCGGGCCTCGCGGCTGCGCTTGTACGTGACGCCCGCGGCCCAGACTTCTTGCCGATCGATGGGAGCCAGGACCGTCAGATCCTTCAGCGGTAGGTTACGGGCGTTATCGTCGATCAGATCATGAGCGACACTGATCGGATTATCGGAATGCAGGATATCGCTGAGCGACTGCATGCCGACGTAGTCTTCGAGATCAAGGAATCGGACATGTCCATCGGCCACACTTCCGACGCGGATCTCGCCGTTACTCAATTGCACTTTGCACAGTTGCATCGGTACCCACTCCCACTACGCATCCCCGGCCAGAGGCTTCCCCGCATTAGTGTAGTCTTCCTCGACCGCTTTGGGGATATTCGAGCCCGAGCATCAATGAGGCTTTGCGGGATCCGACACCTCCAGGGACGCCAGCACCCGCCGGCTGTCCGCATACTTCCCCTCAGCATAGAGGCGCCAGGCCGTCTCCATCTGTGTACAGAGATACGGGAGAAACGGCACGGCGGCACCCGAGGGCGGCGGTTCCGGCACCAGCGATCGGGCCAGCTCCTGACAGAGCTCGGCAAGCCCCATGCCCGAGCGGGCGGAGATGCGCATCGCACCGACGGCCTGGTCGAGGTCCCATGCGGCGGCCAGGTCCATTTTGTTGATCACGTACTGCACTGGGGACAGGTCCGATCCAGGCCAAACCGGCGCCACGGAAGCATCGAGTACCCAGAGACAGCGATCGGCGGCCTGGGCGGCGCGGCGCGCCAGATCCATGCCCAATTGATCCACGTTGTCCGTGGCTTCGCGCAGCCCGGCGGTGTCGGCCAATTCCACCGGCCAGCCGTCCACGGCGATCAAGGTGGTGACGACATCGCGTGTTGTTCCCGGGGTAGCGGCGACGACGCAGCGTGAATACCCGGCCAGCGCGTTCACCAGACTGCTCTTGCCAACGTTGGGTGCGCCGGCGATCACGACGCGCCAGGCCGTGGTGAGATGCCGCCCCAGGCTGCTCCAACGTGCCAGGCTTTCCAGTTGGCGACCACTTTCGCCGAGGTCGCCGCGGTCCCACGCCTCCAGGAGAGCAGGCAGGGCCTGGCCAAATGCCCCTTGATACTGATCAAGCAGGATAGCTGCGGTCCGCGCAGTACGCGCTTCGACCAGAGCCGACAAGGCCGCCGCTGCATAGGGATCACCCGGCAGCGTGCGTTGCAGATCTTTCCAAGTGCACACGCACACTCCGTGTGCCGCAAATGTCTCGACCAGCAGACGGACGACTTCCGGTCCACCGTGACAGTGGAGCTCGACCCACGGCATCGGCGTCGTCCGCGTGACGGTCACGACCACCTCGTCGGTTGCTCCTTCGCCGCAACGGCCCAGCCAGATGCGACCGGTCTCGGCTTCAGTGGGAAACTCGGATCGAGCTTGCGGCCGCGGCCGAACCAGCTCACGAACCTTTTCCCAGGCCTGCGGCCCGCAAACAGCGAGTGTCGCGATGGCGCCGGCACCGGGAGGGGTCAGGACGGCGACGCGCGTCTCAACTAGCGGAGAGGTCAGGCTCATGGCAGTCTTTCCGCAGCCAGGCGAAGTCCTTCGAGCGTCATGTGCGGCCACAGGATCACGTCGGCATCCCAGGCCCTGCGCAATAGAGTAGCATCCCCGCCGGTGAGGAACAGCGGCGGAGTGCCGGACGCACTCATGGCGAGCTGCTGCACCAGGTAGTGGATACCTCCCACGACGGCTCCCAGAACACCCACCTCGATGGCCGTAATAGTGGATTTGCCGGGCATGGGTGGATGTGGAGCGCGGATCTCCACCAAGGGCAGGAGGGCCGTGTAGTCGTGGAGCGCCCGCGTCATCAGCCGTAGCCCCGGAAAGATCGCTCCGCCGCGGAAGGCACCTGTCTCATCGAGCCAATCCACCGTCACCGCGGATCCGGCGTCGATGAGAACCGCTCCCGTGCCCCTGGGCAGATGCGTGGACGCCGCCACCGCATTGAGCAACCGGTCGATGCCAACCCGCTCCGGAACCTCCACCAGGACCGGCAGTCCCAATTGCTTCCAGCTTTCGAGCACCGTCACTCGATCGCCGCGCCGGCGCAGCCAATCCGCCAGGGCATCCCGCTGTTGGGGTTGCACGCCCGAGACTGCCCAGCACTGCGGAGCGGCCAGGCTCCAGATCTCGACTTGCCGTTGCCATGCCGCCGTGTCATCGGATGGCAAGGAGACACTGTCGGCCACGCAGTCCTCTCGGCAGCGGCCCCATTTGATGCGGCTGTTGCCGACATCGGCGACCAGGTCAGCTTTCATGGCCCAGCCTCGACAGGTGTTGCCGTCAGCTGCTCGACGACGACGTTGACCAGCCGCGCCAGCCCTTTGCCTGTGACCGCGGAGATCGCCAGGACTTCGCGGCCCAGGTCGCGCTCCAGGCGCTGGCGCACTTCCTCACTACCGGTCAGCTCCGCCTTGCTGACTACCACGATTTCAGGCTTGTCGCCCAAGGCATGGCCGTGCAGCTCCAGCTCACGGCGGATCACCTGATAGTTATTCCACGGATCGGTGCCATCGGGCGGGAGAGGCTCGACGAGATGAACGAGGACGCCGGTGCGTTCCACATGCCGCAAAAACTCGTGGCCCAGCCCGATGCCGCTATGGGCCCCTTCGATCAGCCCCGGCAAATCCGCGAGCACGAAAACGCGGTCGGCGCCGCTCGTCACGATGCCGAGGTTCGGATGCTTGGTCGTGAAGGGATAATCGGCGACCTCGGGTTGCGCATGTGTCAGCCGACTGAGCAAGGTTGACTTGCCCGCGTTCGGTAGACCGATCAGGCCGACGTCCGCGATCACCTTGAGCTCCAGGACGATCCAGCGTTCCTCGCCGGGCGTGCCAGGCTGGCACTCGCGCGGGGCGCGATTGGTAGACGTGGCAAACGCCTTATTGCCGCGCCCGCCGCGTCCGCCGTGAGCGACCGTGACTTGCTGGCCCGCTTCGGTCAAGTCGCGCAGCAGGTTGCCGCGATCGCGATCGAAGATCAGGGTTCCCGGCGGCACCGGGATGATCACGTCTTCGCCGCGCCGGCCGTGGCAGTTACTGCCCATCCCCGCCTCGCCGCGTTCCGCCCGCCAATGCTTGCGATGCGCGACCTCCGCCAGGCTATCGGTCCCGGCCACTGCGCGGACAATGACCGAACCGGCATCCCCGCCGTCGCCGCCGTCCGGCCCGCCGCGCGGAACGTACTTCTCGCGCCGAAAACTACAGCAGCCCCGGCCCCCATCACCGCCTTGCACGTACACCACGACACGATCAATAAACACGCGCAATCGTCCTTAGTCAGTAGTCCTTAGTCAGTAGTCAGTAGTCAGTAGTCAGTAGTCAGTAGTCAGTAGTCAGTACTCAGTAGCTCAGCCCGCGGTTTTCCATTCTTATCATACGCGAGTCGGCAACCGTGCTGCTACGGACCACTGACTACGGACTACTGACTAATACGCATTCCGGTGGAAGAGGCCGTGGAACAGGGTCATCCACAGAATGCGTAGATCGAGCAAGGGGGTCCAGTGGGTGATGTAGTAGAGGTCGTACTGGACGCGCTTGCGCAAGGAGGTGTTACCGCGCCAGCCGTGAACCTGGGCCCAGCCGGTGATCCCGGACTTGACGCAGTGCCGGGCCATGTAATTGGGGATCGTC
>JBGQLF010000656.1:0-6346 GCA_041499985.1 Gemmataceae bacterium | reverse complement strand
CATCCGCGCGACAACCGCCGGCTGCTTCAGGCGCTGGTGCACCTGCGCAACCTGGGGAACACCCTGATCCTGGTCGAGCACGACCGCGAGGTCATCGACGCCGCCGACTACCTGCTCGATTTCGGCCCGGGCGCCGGGGACCGCGGCGGCGAGATCACCGCGGAGGGGACACCCAAGCAGGTACGCCGTGTCAAGGCCTCGCTGACTGGCCAATACCTCTCTGGCAAACGGGCGATCGCCGTACCGGCCAACCGGCGCATGGCAAGCCTGGATACCGGCTTGAACGGTACCGCGGAGTTGCTGCTGCCCCCGGCCGGTGCCTGGCTGACGGTGAAAGGGGCGCGTCAGAATAATCTCAAAAATATCGACGTCCGCTTCCCCCTGGGCGCCTTCACCGCGGTCACCGGCGTCAGCGGCTCCGGCAAGAGCTCGCTCGTGCACGAGATCCTGTACAATACCCTGGCCCGCAAACTGCACCGTGCCCGAACCAGCGGCGCGGCCCACGACGACATCCTCGGCCTGGAGCAGATCGACAAGGTCATCAACGTCGATCAGGATCCGATCGGCAACTCACCCAGCTCCAACCCGGCCACGTACACGGGCGTCTTCGACCTGATCCGGCAATTGTTCGCCCAGTTACCCGAGGCCAAGGTGCGTGGCTACCATCCGCGTCGCTTCAGCTTCAACAAGCCCGGCGGCCGCTGTGAAACCTGCGAGGGCAACGGCCAAAAGAAAATCGAGATGCATTTTCTGCCCGATGTCTGGGTCGAGTGCGATGTCTGCCACGGCAGTCGTTATAACCCCGAAACGCTGGCCGTGCACTACAAAGGCCGCTCCATCGCCGATGTGCTCCAGATGCGGGTCAGCGAGGCGCTGGAGGTGTTCGCCAACATTCCCAAGATCCGGCGCGTGCTCCAGACGTTGGCCGACGTCGGCCTCGACTATCTCTCCCTGGGACAGCCGGCGCCGACGCTCTCCGGCGGCGAAGCGCAGCGCGTCAAACTGTCGGCCGAGCTGGCCCGGCCGAACACCGGCCGAACGATCTATCTGCTGGATGAGCCGACAACCGGTCTGCACTTCGACGACATTCACAAGCTGCTGGAAGTGCTCAACCGCCTCGTCGACCTGGGCAACACGGTCCTGGTGGTGGAGCACAATCTCGATGTGATCAAAACGGCCGACTGGGTGATCGACCTCGGTCCCGAAGCCGGTGCCGCGGGCGGTTGTATCGTCGCGGAGGGAACGCCGGAGGATATTGTGCGGCGATCCTCCGATATCTCTCACACCGCGGCCGTGCTCGCTCCCGTGCTCGCCGCCGGACCGCATGCCGAGCGGCCGAAGTATGATCCGAACGCCGCCGAGGCACCGCGCGAAGGCGACCTCACTCTGGAGGCGGTCGGCCAGGATGCGCAGATGCCCTGGGAGTCCGACGGCCGGCGCTGGCACACGAGCGAGCGCGTGTCGCACAAGGGAATCCCGTGCCGTTGGGAAGGCGCCATCCTGGATTGGATCGACGAGCAGATCCACGAGCGGGGTTCGTTCGGCGATACGAACTGGAATCATCGCAGCGTGGTCGAGATCCCGGCAGCGACCAAGAGCCAGGGGTGGTTCTTCCACGCCCACACCGGGCTGGAGCGTTACGTCCGCCTGGTGTTCCATGTGGGCCGCAACACGTTCAAGGAAGCAGAGCTGAGCGCCCGTCTCGGCATCCGCAAGCTCAACGAACTGGACGGCCTGAACGTCTACGGCGATGAAAGTCGGGTGCAGGTGGCCAATCGCAAAGGGCCGTGGCAGGAGATCGCGATCCTGGCCCATCGCCTAAGCGAGATCGACACGCCTGCGTTCCGGGAATTCCTGGCCGAGGCGGTGACGGCATTTCAGGCCAATCTGAAACGGCTCCAGACCAAGCCGGAAGATGTCATGCCCTGGAAGGTCAACGGCGAGCGCTGGCACTTGAGCGACAAGGGATTTCCAGTCGGCAAGAAGGTTCAGTGGGACCGTCACCTGTTATCCCGGCTGCTGGATCTGGTACGTGAGGTGGAACCGGGTCTGGAGGTGACGTGGACGGGGCGGGCGGCCATTACGCTGCGCGTGCCGGGGATCAGCCGGGCATGGGCCTCTTGGCGCACCAAGGAGAGCGCGGGCCTGAATTGTGGCTTCCTGGGCAAGAAAGGGCAGTTCAATCTGAGCCAGATCGAGTCCTTTGGCGTTGCACCGAGCCTGAATGGTAGCTGCGAGGAGAGCGATGTGCTGCGGCTGGTGTTTCAGCACGAGGATCACGTGCACGCGACGAAGCTGAAGGAATTGCTGGCGGAGCATCTGCGCGGCTTTCGCGAGGTGTTCGGGAACTGAAGGCTTCTCCGGCGAGCCGGTGTCGACTTGAGCACCGTGAGGTGGTCCGTGTCCAAAAGGATCATCGTTTGGCCCGCAGGCGTTTTGCCTCTTGCTTTTTCTTGTCGGCAGCCGCGAATTGGCGTTTGGTCTTGCGCCGGTCAGCCTCACGAATCTTCCGGCCGGCTTCATCGATTTCCTTCATAACCGGATCATTGGCAAACATCCCGACCGTACTCCGCCAATCCTTGGAAGATTCCAGCGGCGGCAGCCGTGCCAGCAGTTGGACCATATGCTTCTCCAGCGCGGCCACTCGCTCTTCCAGGGAAGCATGAGCGAGCGCAAGGAGATCCTCCGCCACGGCATCGGGAGGTCGCCGGACAATGAGTTGCATCACGTGCTTCTCCAGCGCCGTCACCCGTTCTGCAAGCGTCGGTTCCATCATCGATCGGCTCCGCACAGCAAAGATTCTCGAACCGGCTTTATTCTAGACCCCAGGCTCCCGGCTCACAAGCGGCCCGGCTGCTTGGCGTCGTTGCATGTCCTACCGTGCCGGCGCTGGCCATTGCCTTCGCACCGTCCAGCCCGGTAACATGATGCAGGAAGCAGTCGCCAGGGTGGTTCGGGTACGGGAATCAGGCGATGGTGGAAAGGATTCCTGACGAAGCCGTGGTGGTTCGGGGCGGGCGTAACCTTCCTGCCGACTTGCGGCGCGGAACTGCAACCCACCCCAGTGGCGTGACGGGAGCGTCGGTCGAATGTGGAGAAGGAATGTCCGTGGAGGAGCTGGCAGCGGCCATACCGCACGGTCAGATTGGCGTGACCACCGTGGGCGCGGTTCGTGCCGCCGGCGGGGATGTCGTGCGAACCCTTGGCCGCAGTCCGCATCACGCAACCTTGATCGGCTTGAGTCCCGAAGAGGCGAGCTATTTGCTCACGCCAACGATCCCCAATCCCGCCCAGAGACCGTGACGAAAAGAGGGCTAGCATGGAAAAGCCAAAGGTCTACGCGGACTTCCACAACGCGGATGCGATGGGCCGAGTGCGGTTGAATTGCGCCGGAACCCTGGAAGATCTGGCACAGCAACAGGTTGAGCTGCGCGCGGGACTGCTCCTGACCTTGTACTCAGATGATCTGGACGACCAGGGGCAGCTGGATGAATTGTTGGTCGAGGGCATCGTGTCCTTCTCGGAAGAAGAACACTGCTGGGTAGCGGCCATCGATTGGGCCGCGATCCGTCATGTTTCGGATGGTCGGGGTTCCGCCGCCAAGGCGAAGGAGCCTTCTTCGCCTCTGCCACCCAAGGAAGCCGGCTCTCTGCACCAAGTCAATTAACGCTACCTCCGCTTCGTCACACTCCGCCATCGCAGCTGGCAGATGCTGGGCGCCATTCTGTGAGGTCCATTCGGTCCCGCGGCAAGCAAGGCTAGTATTATGATTTGCAAAATCGTATGATGACCACCTAGCAAACCGATTCGTTCCTGGACACGGACAGGCATCGTGAGGACCTCATGTACGCGCTGTTTCGTTCGGCCTCGGCGCTGGCCCTGCTCGGCCTGGTCGCCTCCTGGGCCCCGGCTCACTTCAACATGCTTCTGCCCCAATCCGCCTCCGTCAAGCGCGGCGAGCTGGTGACGTTCGTCTACCAGTGGGGCCATCCGTTCGAGCACCAGCTGTTCAACGCGCCGGCTCCGCAGCAGGTACTCGTCGTGGCACCCGATGGCACGCGGACCGAGCTGGGCAAGACGCTGGAAAAGATCACCGTGCCGCTTCCGGAACAGAAGACCGCGACGGCTTACCGCTTTCGTTTCACGCCTCAGGAGCGTGGCGATTATGTGTTCGTCCTTACGACGCCGCCGATCTGGATGGAGGAGGATCAGGAGTTCCTGCAAGATGTCGTGCAGGTGGTGCTCCATGTCCAGGCGCAGAAGGGCTGGGACGCCGTGGCCAACTCCACGTTTCGCGTGGTACCTCTCACTCGGCCGTACGGTCTCCAGCCCGGCATGGTCTTCCAGGCGCAGTGGGGACTTCAGGAGAAGCCGTTGGCCGGGGCCCTGGTCGAAATCGAGCGCTACAATCCCACGGCCCCGAAAGTGCTACCACCCGATGAACAGATCACGCGCACGGCCAAGACCGATGCGAACGGCGTCGTGACCAGTACCCTGACCGAAGCCGGCTGGTGGTGCCTCACGGCCTCGGATGCCCAGGGTTCCCTGGAGCGCAACGGCAAGGCTTATCCCCTCCGTCGCCGGGCCACGCTGTGGGTATTCGTCGACGAGAAGGTCGTGCCCCAGGCAAAGTAGCGCAGGATGATGGTGAGCCGATGCATCCGGCAATCGATATTCCGATCTGGGCTGTCCACATCTCCGATGGCATCTTGACGCCCACCTGGTGGGTAGGTGGCTCCGTGCTGGCCGGGCTGCTGGCCTTGTTGGGGGCGTGGCGGATTCGCGAGGAAGAGATTGCCCAGGTGGCGCTGCTGACGGCGGCGTTCTTCGTGGCTTCCCTGGCCCATGTGCGCGTGGGACCCACCAGCGCGCATCTGCTGCTCAATGGCCTGGTCGGAGTCATCCTGGGCCGGCGCGCTGGTCTGGCGATTCCGGTGGGGCTGTACATGCAGGCGGTGCTGATCGGCCACGGCGGGTTCACCACCCTCGGCGTCAACAGCTGTGTCATGACCTTGCCGGCGCTGCTGGCCTGGCAGGCCTTTGCCGTCCTGCGTCGGTTGCCGTGGATCCGCCAGCCGTGGTTCCGCGCGGGGCTGGTGGCATTCTGCACCCTGGTCTGGACGCTCAGCCTGGTTGCCAGTGTGACTCTGCTGCTTGCCGGCCGTTGGGGCGCGACGGCATCGGACGGAATCGGCTTGGCCGTGTGGCTCGCGGGGATCCTGGCCGGCGCGCTGGTCCTTGCCGGGCTGGCCGCCTGGGCGGAGCGCCGGCTCGAGAATGCACCCGAGTTTCCGCTGGGGCTGCTGGTCGGCGAGATGACTGTGCTCGCGACCGCGTTTCTGAACAGTCTTGTCTTGACGTGGGGAGGCCAGGAAGATTGGCACGCGCTGGCACTGTTGCTGTTCGTGGCCCATCTGCCGATCGCCGTGGTCGAGGGGATCGTGGTGGGCTTCACGGTCGGCTTCCTGGTGCGGGTGAAGCCGGCCATGTTGGGTTGGACTGCCGCGGAGGAAACGGAATGCCCGGTCGAATCGCTCCCCTGACCCCCGCTGCCCTGCTTTTGAGCCTGCTGGTCTTGTTGGTTGTCAGCGGCCAGGCTCAGGCGCATCGACTCGAAGCCGAGTACCGCGTGTTGCCGGATCAGAAAGTGCAAGTGGAGAGCTGGTTCGACTTGACCGGCGATTCCCCCAAGGGCGCCCTGGTGCAGGTATTCCGGGCCGACGGGCAATTGCTCACGGAAGGCCGGCTGAATGATCAGGGTGTGTTTGTGTTCGCCTTGGCCGGCATTGAACGGTTGCAAGTGGTGGTCTCGGCCGGGGAGGGACATCGCAAGGAGCTGGTCATCACCGCCGAAGAACTGGCCCGGCGTTTGGTCTGCATTTATGTCACCGGCCTGCTGCCGGGCGATTCGCCGGTCCTGCCGGCGCTCGTCGTGCTACTGATCACAGATCCAAATGCGGCATTCTCGCCAGTGGTGCCGCGCGCCGACCGCAGCTCGCGCGTCTCCGTGGTGAATGTGCTCGTGGGAATCGGCTCGCTGCTGGCGGTCGCCGTGGCGCTCGGCCTGCGCCAGACGAGGCAACGACGTGAGCGGGGTAAACGCGAGACCGCGAAGCAACCCCAGTGTTGAGCAGCGCCGCCTGAAAATTCATTTTCCCATGTGGACAAATCGTTCCGTTATCCGGTTATCCTATTAGGGCAACACTCCTGATCCTCGCTCGTGCCGGATCCAAGGACCTGTTGTCGAACCGTAGCCACAAGCGTCCTCTGTTACCGGCCATAACCTTTTGCACAACAATTGGCCATGAGGTTTTGCACAAGGGAGTAGTGTGGTAGAGTAAAGCCT
>JBGQLF010000655.1:0-6353 GCA_041499985.1 Gemmataceae bacterium | reverse complement strand
GCCCCCTCCCCTGCAACCTACGCATCTGGGGCACCCCAATCTCCAGATGCCCCTTGATCTCCTACTGTCTGAGGAGATCGCTGCGCCTAGCGCGCAACGATTGCGTTGGCCAGAAGCTCTTGCTCCAAGACGAGTTGCGTGCACGGGGCCTTATTGTTGCGCGGATTGCGCACACGAGCCACTTTTCCGCCCGCTGGCCCTCCGCGCGCAACGATAAGCACTTGGCGTATCGGAACGCTTATCTCCAAGTGTCTGCCAACTCGTTTGCTTCCGAGACCCACCTACTTATAGCATGGCACCCTCGCTTCACCAGCTTCTCTTGAGGAGACTGCCATGCGACCCCGAGCGATTCCGTGCCTCGTCCTGGGTTTTCTGCTGCTGGCCTGTCCGGGGATGTTGGCTTTGTCCGCCCAGCCACCGGCATCATCCGGGAACGGCCCTTAGCCTGCTGCATCCCAGAAGGCGCTCTGGCAGCGCGTGGCTGCGATCCTGTCCGCCCAGGGTAAGCATGCCCAGGCTGAGTTGCTCCTCCGAAAGGCACTGGCAGTGCGCCAGAAGCTGCTCGGCGAAGAGCATCCCGTCACGGCGACGGCTCTCTTGATGACGCGCTTCTACCAGAACCTGCTCGGCAAACGCGAGGGCCTGACGAAACCGCTGCCGAAAGCCGAGGCATTAAGCGAAGCAAAGCGGTGGCTGCGCAGCCTGACCCCGGAGCAGGTCGAGCGGCTCCAGGCACAGTTGCCGGCGCGGCGACGTGGCTCGGAGGAGAATCGCCCGCCAGAGGCTCCGGTGGATGGGCCGCACCCGGTTGCCCATCCTTACTATTGGTCCGCTTTTATCCTGATCGGCGATCCCAATTGATAGATTCCTTACCGCTGCTGGACAGAGGTGCGCGAAGACCAACTCGTGCAAACAACACCACTCAGGGTTTGTCGCCTTCCTGTCCAGGCCGTACGAAGCCGAGCTTGACGGCCTCCGCCCAGGCTTTCTTGGCCTCGTCTTGGCGCCCGGCTCGTTCGTACAGCGCAGCCCGAGCGGCGTGGAGTGCCGGCTGTTGCGGAACTTGGCGGCACAAGCGTTCGTAGACGGCCAACGCTTCATCATACACCTCGTACGCCTCGTACGTCGCGGCGGCGAGCACGAGATCCGCAGCGTCGGCGCTCGTGGCCAACGCTTGCAGTGCTTTCATGGCCTCGGCAACGGCCGCGCTAACCACGAAGAAACCCTCGGCAGCCAGGGGATGGACTTCGTCCTCGTTGACCGCCCAGACCTGCCAGCGGTATTCCCGCCCTCGCGCCAGCGGTTTTTGCGTCGCTGGATACGGTAAGCGGACCTCGGTGACTTTTTCCTCAATCCACAGAGTTCGGCCACCCTTGTAGCCCACTTCCACGCGATAGGTCTTGGCCTTGGCATCCATCGGCCAGGTGAAGGTCGGCTGATCGGCCAGGATACTGGCGCCCGCGATGGGCGTCACGGCTGGCTTCGAAGCTTCCGGGGTACTGCGGAAGACGGTAGTGGCCCCTCGGCCACTGGGAAGGCACCAGGCGGACCGACGAAGTTGACGCGCAGAGCCTGCTCATCATCGAGCGGCACGGCCTGGCCGGCTACCCAGAGCCGCCCGTCGCGCCAGGCCACCTCGGCTCCGGTTGCCCTGGAATAGAGCGCCAGGGCAAAGTGCATCAAAGGCTGGTCGTCGTCATCGCGGACATAGAGCATCTGGCGGCGCAGAAAGTGGTCGGCATCGGCGGTGACGTTCACGAAGCCGAGATCCGTGGGTTGGGGATCGCGCTGATGCTGAAGCTGCCAGCGGATCAGCGGCATGATCCAGGTGCCCTCGACGTGCCACTGAGCCAGAACAACGTTGCCGGCCGCGGCGATGGCGTCGCCCATGCGCGTCGCGTCGCCGGGACCGCCGCGCTGCAACTCGGGTAATCCGCTGCCGCTATCCGGGATGATCACGTCCAGCCCGATGGCGGCCGCCCCTTGCCGGTGCACAAAGGTCACCACCTCGGCAAGCTCGGGACTCAGGTAAAGACGTGGCTTGCGCAGCTCGTCCAGGGAAGGTTCATCGAGGCCAATGACGACGATGTGGGCCCCGGTTGGCCGAGTGCCGCGCACATGAAAGCAGGCGTCTTGCAGCCATTCTTCCAGCCCTTGGAATAGGGTCGGCCGGGTGCCGAGCCAGGACAGCAGGGCGCACACCAGCCCCAGCAGGACACACCCCGCCAAGCCGGCTTGCGAAAATGCGCCACGATGGCCATCGCACGGCTCCCTGTGTCTGCCGTCGCCATACGAGGAACTTAGCCAGCGGATGGTGGAGCCAGGAGTTCTTGCCAGGTGGAGACGTGCAGCAGCCGTTGGCCCAGCGCTTCGAGCCGGTCGAGATCGTTGATGGCCTCCAGAGCCGCGGTGGTCGGGGCATCGGGCGATCCAAAACGGCTTCGACCTAGAATGAGCAGAAACTTCTTGGCTTCTTCAACCCTACCCCGGGCAGCTCCCTTGCGGATGATGGCCTGGTACGTCACCGAATCTTCCATGGTCGTAATCCCTCGAAAGAGTCGCTCGGACAGCTCGTCCGAATACCGTAACCCCATCAGCACAAACGTCGCCGCACGCAGCTTGTCCGCTTCTTCCGGAGACGCTTCCTGGCGCAGGCGCTCATCAATCCGGCCAATCACCGCGGGCAGCACGGCAGCAGCCTCATCCGTCAGCGGCGCCAGAGGCAGCATGCCCAGGCGCCCCGTCAGCAGCCGCTCCAGCGGCAGTTCCCAGAGACGCACTACCCGATAGCGGAAGGTGACATAGGCCGCGTCCTCATCGGGAAAGCGCCGCTCATACACGCCGGTCAGGTTGCTGGCGTTGGCTTCGCGACGCAGCAACAGGACCACGCTGCGCACCGGCAACCGGTGGCGGTGCCCTAGCAGGGCATTATACCAAGACAGTCGCTCGGGCAGATCGCTTTCCGATCCCGAATTTGCTTCCAAGTGAAGCAGCCAGGTAAACGCGTCACTGTGCAGACGCAGCACTTTATCGGAGGCAGCGGTCACGGTGGCGAGATCGGCATCGATCACTTCCACGCGTTGCCCCTGCCAGGGCCCCAGCTCCGTTGCCCAGTCGGTACTACAGGCATCCATAAGATCCTTCAACGTGGCGTCGAACAACTTGGCAGACATCGCAACCATCCCCGGGTAGTGCAGGCGCGAAACGAGAGATCCCGGAGCCCAGGAATACTCTTTTCGTCGCGGAACGGCAATCGGATGGCATCGCGAAGGGCAGCCGGTTATCATCTGTTGCAATTTTTCCGTAGCGGAAAAACCGGATACAGAGAACCGCCGGCACTGGGAAGAGATGGGTAAGGTTCTTTGCGTGAACTTTGTTTGGAGACTGGCCATGTGCCTGCGGATGGTTCCGCTGCGGACAGCCTGTTTTGGGTTCGTCGCTCCCGTTCTCCTGGCCACATCGCCGGCTCCTGTGCTGGCGCAAGCGGGAGCTGCTCCCCAGCACGCTGCCTCCCAGAAGGCCCCCTGGCAGCGCCTGCTGACCGGTGACGAGGCCAAGCGGGTCGCCGAGCTGGAGGTGAAGATCTACCAGCTACGCCGGGATGGCCAGTACGCCGATGCCTTAGCGGCTGCCCAGACGATCCTGGAGGTGCGCAGCCGGGTACAGGGGACCAACCACTGGGAGACGGGCGACGCCCGACGATTGGTCCAAACGTTGAAGCAGATCGCTGCGTTACCTCGTGGGGCACAAGACCTACTAGCTCAAGTGGAGGAACAAGATAATCAAATAGCCAGAATGCATAGCGGTGGCTCCTTCGCCCATGCGACGCCGCTCCTTGAGCAAGCCTTGGACATCCGCAAGCAGCACCTCGGTGAAGAACATGTGGAAGTGGCAACGGCGATGGACAGAGTCGCCACGAACCTGGAAGCCCAGGGCAAGTACGGCCAGGCCGAGCCGCTCTTCCGAAAGGCGCTGGCCCTATTCCAGAAGCTACTGGGCGAGGAGCATCCCGCCACGGCCTGGGGCTACAACAACCTGGCCCATACCCTGCTCTGCATTACCGGCGCGTCATCAAGACGCGGCAATATCCGCGCAGCTCGTCAAGTGTCGAACTAACGACGAAAGAGCGGAGGGTGGACTCATCGCACTAACGGTTGCTTAAGGTCTCGACGTTGCTCAGTCGATCGGCAGGCGCGCCCATTCCTCGTGGTAACGCCGCCGCACGGCGGCCGACTGTACCAAAACCCATCCGCAAACCACGGAGGTAGCCGCCATATCGCCTGCGAACAGGACTGCGAACAGGACTTTGGTCAAATCGTCCCAGTCCTCGACCTGTGTGGGCCAATTTGCGCCCGCAATGCATAAGTACATGAACAGACACAAGCCGCCAGCGATCAGCGCAACCCGCACCGGAGGTACTGCCCAGGCCGAAGTAAAGGACTTTTTCAGGCCAATTCGGGGCCAGCCTGTGGGAGGCCCCGCGGGACCAGGGAGCAATTTCTCCATCCAGTGCGTGACAAAGGCGATACCAAACAAATACAGGGGCAGGAAGAGAACGCCGGAAACGCCGGCGATCTGTTCTTCGCGCCACCACGCACTCACCCCTCCCGTCGCGAACAGGGCGGCACCGAAAATGACCAGGACGAGTGCTCCTGTCACCCACGCGAGGCGTAAGGCGCCCCGTAGCGTGGACTCTTCGGGCCGGCCTTCCCAGAACCGCCAGATGCCGTCGCTGGCCGGGACCGATTCTTGTAGCCGGCTCGTCACTTCGGCGGGATTCCCGAACCGCAGCGCCGTCCGCTCCAGAGCAGTTCGGTCGTCGCCGAGCTCGGCCGATTCCTCCTCGAAGACGCCGCTGACGTGGGCCAACAGTTCCTCCCGTATTGTCCGCTTGCAGGCAGTACTGGCCCGAACGGGTCGGACAGCCCGCTCGACGAAGGATTTCAATTGGGTCAGGGTGGACTCGTTCATGCGTGCGCTCCCAGCATGCCCCCGAGGATGCGGACGAACTGCTGCCACTCGACACGGCCTTCGCTAAGCTTGCGCTGTCCCTTCGCCGTCAGCCGGTAGATGCGCCGCCGGGCGCCACGCCGGCCGTGAGGTTCGTCCTCCCAGACCGCCTTGACTTCGCCCGCCGCTTCGAGCCGGTAGAGGGCAGGATAGAGCGATCCCTCTTTGAGCCGCAGCAGCCCACAGCCGGCTTCCTCCAGGCGGCGGAGAATCTCCAGGCCGTGCGCCTCGCCCCGCTCCAACGTAGAAAGGACCATCGTTTCGAGATGGCCACGCAGCTTGTCGCCAGTGATCGGTTCCATGCCGTTATCCTAGACAGACTAGGTATAACTGTCAAGCGCAAGTTGCTCCTCTCTTCCAGAGCAGCCGACAGGCGGGGCTCCGCCACGGCACCGCCCGGCGCCCGGTGCTGGACGAAGACGAAACGAGACAGTAGGAAAGGTTGCGAGCCATGACAGAATCTCTGTATTAGACGTTATCAAAAATAAGAATAAAATGGCTGTATGATGACATATGCAAAGCTCCAGAGTGACCCTCGGAAGTTTTTGGCTCTCACGGGGCTGACGCTTCTGGAATTCCAACAGCTGGTTGACCGCTTTCATACGGTCCTTTGAGAGGGTGTACCCCCCGGACCGGACTGCGGCAGGCATTCCCCGCCTCCGGTGTGTCGGTGGAGGCCGCAAAGGGGTGCTGCATTCCCCCGAAGAGAAGCTGTTGTTTCTCTTACTCTATCTCAAGACCTATCCCCTCCAAGTCCTACTAGGCGAAGTCTTCAATCTGAGGCAGCCAGCGGTGAACTATTGGATTCACCGCCTGTTGCCGGTCTTACACGGCGCTCTCGATGATCTCGGCGTCCTCCCGGAAC
Organism: Gemmataceae bacterium; assembly: GCA_041499985.1. Lineage (GTDB taxonomy): Bacteria > Planctomycetota > Planctomycetia > Gemmatales > Gemmataceae > JBGQLF01. The sequence goes on along the minus strand of JBGQLF010000655.1, from coordinate 478 downwards.
GCAACCCCAGTCACTTCGCCCAGAGCCAACCGCCGTCGGGGCAGGGGCCGCGGCTCATCATCGATGGCACGGATCGGCGTCGCCAAAGGCCGAAAAACCCTGAAAAACAGGCCCTGCACTACAGCGGCAAGAAAAAGATCCACTGCGACAAGAACGTGGTCCTCGTGAGCCTTCCCAAGAAGCGCATCGACTTCTTGAGCCGGACTTACGTCGGGAAGACACACGATAAAAAGATTGCCGACAGCGAACGCCTTGCCTATCCGCCGGGGACAGTGCTATACAAGGATACCGCCTTTCAAGGATACGAACCAGCGGTCCAGAAGACCTGCCAGGCGAAAAAAAACAACGACCCGGTAAGAGGCTAAGGAGCAGCCAGGTAACGGCGCTCTAACTCAGCGAGGAGGATGGGGCGCTGCTTCTTGGAGCGAGCGCGGCGCATGACCTTGCGGCGGTGCATGGCCTCCTGCTCCTGCTTGGG
>JBGQLF010000654.1:0-6356 GCA_041499985.1 Gemmataceae bacterium | reverse complement strand
GTCTGCGCTGGTTTCCGGAATCCTCCGGGGTCGGGATGGAGTCCTTCCGAAGCCATGCAGTAGTTTCCCGAACGGCCCAAGCAACGAGGAATCGACGATGAAACAGCCGTCCCCTCCTACCCTCGAGCGTGACCACAATGACCACTCCCTGGCGCTGGTGGATCGCCTGGATCCGGCCATCGGGGAAGCCTCGTCCGTAATGGGAGCCGTCCTGACCGAATTGCTGCGCCGGAGCTTGCGCGGCGGAGTGCTGCAAATCGGCGACGAACTGCAATCCTTCGTGATCGACAAAGTCGACATCACGTTGGCGGAGCGAACGCCCGCCATCGAGCAGGCCGCCGCCGAGGTCGCCGGGAACACGGCCCGCTCGGTCGCTGCCCAGGTCGCCGGCCTGGAAGTCGAGAACCTGGAGCGTTGGACCAAGGAGACGACTCAGGAGTTGGCCTCGCAGATGGTGGAAGCCGAGCGCCGCACGCAGCACACCACTGCCGAAACGGCCCGTACCTTCGCCAGCCAGATCGAAGAAACGAAGAAAGAAGCGCAGCAGGCGACCACCGACACCGCCCAGAAGCTGGCCGGCCAGATCGAGGAAGCACGCCAGCGCGCGGAGGAAGCCGCGCAGGCCCAGATGACGCAGCAGGTACAGGATCTGTTGCAGCGCTCGCGGAAGAACTCCGCTGTCTGGAAATCGCGCTTCAGGGTTTTGGAAACGACGGCCGGCACCTTGGCCGAGCAGCTCGCCGCGGAGCAGAACGAACGCCGGACAGAGTTCACGGCGACCAAGGCCGAGCTCCAACAGCGAACGACAAAGCTCTTGCAACGCCTGGAGCAGGAGCAGAAGGACCGCCGGGCCGCGGAGGACGGTCTGCGGCAGGAATTCGTGCGCCGCATGGAGGAGAAAATCGAGCAGTTGCAGCAAGCCAATGAGGCACTCAGCGCCCGCGTGGTGGAGCTCGAAAAGCCGCGCGGCATCGGCGCTGCCTTCGCGAAGCTGTTCGGCCGGCGCAAAGAGCAAACTCCAGAAGCCGACACGAGCGCGTAAACGCCTGGTGTAACGTAGCCACAAGCGTCCTCGCTTGTGGGCTGCCGTCGCCCACAAGCGAGGACGCTTGTGGCTACGATCCAACAACAGGCCCCTGGATCCTCGCACTAAGCACTGTCTCTGCGAGAGGGGACTGGACCCGAGTATCACAGGTCCAGTCCCCTTTCATAGACAGGGCCTGGTCTTGGTGCAACGGATTCGTTCTTACTTCGGCTTCTCGTCCGGTTTGGGCTTCGTCCCCGTTGGCGGATGTCCACTCTCGGGATGCGGCCCCGCCGGGGGTTTGGGTGGCCCTACCTCAGGCCGAGGTGGTCCCACCGGCCGACTCGCTTCCGGTCGAGCGGGAGGCGCCACCGATCGCACCTCGGGATGGTGTGGTGGCGGCTCCACTTTCCTTTCCACAGAGGCAGGGGGCACCGGAGGCCGAGCCGGTTCCGTCCGCATGGGCGCGGGCGGATGGACCTCCAGGTGCGGCGTCGGCGGTTTGGCTTCGTTCTTGTTGGCCGGCGTCGGCGGCTTGCCCTCGTTCTTGTTGGGCGGCGGTGGCGGCGGCGGCTTGGTTTCCGTCCGCGGCGGCACCGGCTTGGCAATCGTGGTCGTCGGCACCGGGTGCGGCGGTGGTTGTACGGACTCATTCGTCCGGTTCACCAGCGGCGACTTGGGTAGATTCAACTTGACAGTCCGCGGCGGATCAGTCGGGCGGACCGGAGGCGTACCCGTCGCGACCAATTGCGTCTCGACGCGGTTGCGCTGCTGGCTGACTTCGCGCACATGCTCGGCCGTCTTCTGCGCTTCGAGACGGCGCTCCCGCGAGACCGGTTCCAGCCGAACGACGGACCGGTCCACCTGATTCAAGGGCGCCAGCACCGTCACATTCTTCACGTTGGTGACCTGGACAGTCTTGTTCACGGTGATGTTCTGAATCAGCGTGTTTTGCTGCACCAAAGTCCGCGGCGGCCGTGGCGCCTGTCCGTTGAAGCGGGCCACATACAGGCCACGCAAATCGCCTTCCCAGCGGCGGTCGTTGCGATTGTGCCAGCGATAGTAGCTGAACAGCGGGTCGAAGCCAAACCGGCCGACGCGGAAATCGACCCAGGCGGTGAACCCCCGCCGTGCATAAATCGGCTCGAAGTAATCGCCGAAGTAGTAATGGGCGAAACGGGGACGCACGAAGAGGGCGCCCAGCAGGAAATCATCGGCCACGACGTAGCGCGGCTGGTAGTAGAACCCCGGCCGGATCCATACCCGCCGGTCGACGTACACCGGCGCGAAGAGCAGGCCGCGCCGCCGCAGCTCGAAATCCCAGTAGCCGTCCACGAAGACATAGCCGACGGGCGTCCAGACATAATGCGCCGGAATCCAGACCCAGCCCGGTCGATAACTGACCCAGTAGCCTGGCCGCCAGAGGTAGCGGGCATCGCGATACACCCAGGTGCCGGCCACATAGACGCTATCCGCCGCGGGGGCGGGCACCGAAGGACCGGCCTCGACCGGCTCGGGCGGCGGCGCCAGGAACTGCACTTCTTGCACGTCCTGCCCCGCCCAGAAACCCGGAACCCACTGGAAGCCTCCCTGTACCTGGATCCAGTGTCCCGGCATCCACTGGCGGCCGGGAGGCGGCGCTCGCCAGAAGCCGCTCACCCAGATGAAATCGTTGCGGTCATCGTCCCAGTTCCAGTAACCGGGGATCCATTGCACCGCTTCACCTTGTGGCTTCTCATCCGGTGGTACCTCGGGTAACGGATCGGGCGGTGGTTTCGGAATGATCGGGGTAGCTTGTGGCTGACTCGATACCGGCTCGGCAAAAGCCTCGTGGATTGGGCCGCGGGCCAGCACCTCCACTCCCTCTTGGTTCGGGGACGCCGGTTGTGCCTGCGCCAAATCGGCCGGTGTGGGCGCTTGAGTCCACCCCGTGGTCCCGGCCACGAGGAGCGTTCCCAGCCCCAGCAGGACGCCGACCGTTGTCAAGCGATGGTTGAGCATGATGAGGGTTCCTTGATAATCTGGGGATTGCTCCAGAGGGTCCTTGCGGCCTCCGGGTTGCCTTCTCCATCCCCAGAGACACGCTCCAGGCAGGGAAACTTGCGCCGGCGGCAGTCGAGCTGAACCGCGACTTGCAGGGGGAGAAGAGGGCCTGGACGCACTGCACACCCCGGGCGCCGCCGACAATACGGATTATTGTAGCACTTCAATTGGCTCGTCAGACCCAACACAACGCTCGGCCCGGACCCAGGAAGAGGTTGGCGAGACCTCCTACCTGGAATATCGAAACAAGTGAGCGAATGTTGTGCCGTGATCTATCAAGATGGGTTAGGCGCGTTTGCGGCAGCGCAGCAGATAGGCCTGCCCCGCGTAGCTGAGGCGATGCTCGAGGTTGCTGAAGCCCGCCGCGGTGAGCTTCGACAGGATCGCTTCGAGCGGCAGGTAGTGGAAGCGGCCGCGGCGAGCTTCCCGCTTCAGCCAGCCCCCGTAACTCCACATCCGCAGCGCCTGCTTGAGGTAGCGAGCCGGACGAGAAGCGCGCAAGACACCGGTGAGAGAGCAGAGAGCAACTTTGCCCCATGCCGGTTCCGGAACATTGACCGAGAAGACGAACCGCCCGCCCTTGCGGAGCACGCGGTAGACTTCGGCGAGGAGGCGGTCATACGCGGCCGTGGTCCAGCAGTTCTGCTTCGGGCAGAAGAATTCGGCGTATTGAATAGCCAGGCCGGAGACGACGCCGTTATATTGTCCATCTTCCCAGCTCGACAAACCCGCGCTAAAGTCACAGGCAACGAAGCGGATACGCCCTGGCTCAGGGGTGGGTCGCACCGTAGAGCAAAGCTTGCGGTAGGCTTTCTCGTTCGCGGCTGCGCAGTCGAGGCCGACCAGCTCCCGGAGGGTACCGCCGCTTTTTTCCCAGAGCGCCTGGCTTAGCTGACCGCCGCCGCAGCCTAGATCGAGCCAGCGTTCACCGGGATTGGGATCCAGCCAGCTCACGGTATCGGCCAGGAGACGGCGATAGGGGGGCAGCTCATGTTGGCCCCAGAAAGCGCTCGCGCACCTGGAATTCGGCCAGTAATTGATGGAGGCAGACGCAGTAGCCGGCATGGTTTGTCCTTCCGTGGCAGACCATGGCATGGGATCAACAGCTCGGCCCAGAGTGTAACGATTCGCCGGCGAAGAGCGAAGGTCACTTGCGGTGATTCCGCGGCGGCGTCCGGTAGTTGGTCCTGGGACAGCACAAGAGCGGCCTGGAGGGCGATGCGTGCGTTCATATCGCCGTGCGTGGCCAGGTGCAGATAGCGGAACTGCCGCAACTGCTCTTCGGTGGCTAGCTGCTGGAGGCGCTGTTCACTGACTTCCGAGCCGAGCAGGAGCAACGGTTGGGGGAACAAGCCGGCAATTGCCTCCACTTCGCGGCGGGCGCCTGGCAAAGGTGGCGGCTCGGGACATGGACCCGTCATACTGCCTCCTTCGTCAGAACTATACCGGCTTGCCGGCCCGGAGCCTGTCTCCGGCGTCGCTGGTCGGTCGGACAGCTATTGTCTCTCACGCTGCGGGTTTTGTAATGTCTTGTCGGCGGCCTGCCTCAACGTCGTGCTGTTAGCAGCCGCTGGTCGAGAGCTTCTCTCAGCAACTCTGCTTTCGCAGCGCCGAGGCGCGATGCCAGTCTGGCAAGCTTGGCGACCTTTTCCTCATTTGCCTCACAATAGACGTTATCAAAAATAAGGGTTTATTACCTTTTCAGCCTACATTCCGTACATTGAATTTACCATTTTGCCGCATTTTGTTCCCGGGTTGTTTCAACGATTCTCCACATTGAATTTACCTTTTTGGCCCTCCAGACCGGGGAGACAAGCATCTTCCGGCGTGTCCCCGGTGGCCAGGTTCATAGCCACTGCCCCGGCATGGTTTACGCGAGGCGGAGGCCGGCTCGTCAGCCGGGTGTATGTCGGTGGCAGGCCCGTCAGCCAGGCAGGCGGGACAGCCTGTCCAACCAGGCCAGGCCTCGGGCCGTGATGCGGTACGCCCTGTCGGATGCCTGGACCACTTTGCCGGCGTTCTTCATGGCGTTGAGGCACTGCGAGACGTTCTGGTCCACGCGCAGCCGGTCGTCTGCACGGACCGCCGTGACGATGGTGCCGTCCCTGATGAGCCCGACGCAGTGTTCAGCGATGTCGCGGAGCCTGGCCCCCGTCTCCGACCGGCCACGCAGGAACGCCAGGATCGCCGGCCTCCACCGGCCCCGGCGCGGCCGCCCGCCATCGCTCCCCTCACTATCGCGGGGCTGATTGAGGTACATCCGGCGGAACCCCTCCGGGTAGACTTCGAGGCTTGGAGGGCCCTTCTTCTTCCGACCCCGTCGGCAGTAGTCCTTGACATCCTCCTCCTGCGACAGCAGGAACTTGAGGAAGCTGACGCCCCGGTACTTGCAGGTTTCGTAGAGGCTGAGAAGCACGAGGTAGTCGGACAGCCCCTGTTCCCTCATCTGGCCGTCGGAGATCCGGCGATAGTACGCGAACGCCTTCATCGCGTGCTCGGCGTTGTTGTTGTTCCACGGCACGCCGTCGTGGTCGAGGAACGTGAAGAGCTTGCCCTTGTTCTTGAGGAGCCGCTTTTGGTAGCCCTTCGCCAGTTCGGAGCGGTAGTCGCGGGACTCCAAGGCACGGAAGAAGCAAGCGACCTCGGCCTTGTGCTTGTGCAGGTGCAGTTTCCTCAGCCCGTACTTGTCGATCGTGTCCACGATGGACCGCAGCAGCTTTCCGAACTCCGCAGCCAGGGCCTTGAATTCCTCGTCGTAGGGGTTGCTCTTCAGGTCGTCGTTGATGTCACGGATCAGGTGGACGAGGCATTTCTGTTGGGGGCAGTCCAGCGAGTCGTAGCCACTATAGAAGTCCGACACCAGCACCCCTTTGAACTCCTTGAGCAGATCCTGGAGGAAGTCCGTCTCCCTGGTCGGCCTGAAGAGGTACACCACGTCCTCCATGTTCGTCAGAGCCCAGACATAACCCTTGCCTCTTTGCAGGTTGACGTGGGTCTCGTCGGCGTGGGCCAGCACGCCTGCGACGATCCTGGCGAGGATTCGTTTCCAGGTCGCCCGGTAGTGGTTGGCCATGAGAGCCTTCATCATATGAAGTTCCACGAGGCCGACACGCAGGCCGAAGCAGTCCGCGAACATGGCTTCCAGGTGCTGGAAGCTGATGCGGTGGACGACATGCTGGTACATGGCCCAGCTCTTCAGCCCGTGCTGGTGCTTGTCCCGGTTCTTGTACCTCTTCGGCAGGAACAGCAACTTGCAGTCCTCGCACTGATGGCGGGCGGCGGTGCAGCG
>JBGQLF010000653.1:0-6361 GCA_041499985.1 Gemmataceae bacterium | reverse complement strand
CTCCTTCAGCTGACGCGTGATCAGACGTTCGTTAACCGCCTGGTCGAGCTGGGCACGCTCACGCCGGAGGAAGCGACCTATCACCCGCGACGCAATGAACTTCAGCAGGCGATCGGCGGCCATCCCGACGTGGACCCGGGATTGTACCACGCAGTACTGAAGCCGGGCGATTGGATCGTCGTCTGTTCCGATGGCTTGCCGAATCACCTGTCGGAGGAACAACTCCAGGAAATGCTGTTGCGGGCGACGTCCGCCGAGATGGCGGCGCGACGGCTGGTGAACCTGGTCAATCTGGCCGGCGCGACCGATAACGCCACGGTCGTGGTCATCCGAGTGACCTGAGCAGGCACTGCTGAGAACCCTTACCTCGGCGGCTGACCCGTGCATCTCTCCGCGGAGGCACTCAACGCCGCAGCACCGCCAGGAACTCCTCTAGCGATGAAGCGCGTAAGGCGGCGCGGAACCAGTCGCGGAGCAGTTCGATACTCTCCTGCTGGTTGATGACGCCAACGGCCTCCTCGGAAAGGAGGTCCGGGAACCGCTCCTTCAAGGCCAGAAGCAAGTCCTCACGCCGCGTCGTCACTTCCGCCTCGCGACGGGCATCGGCGGTCCATTCCCACACCAGCTGCGACTCGATCATGTTCCACTCCTTCATCGCATTGGACCAGGCGACCAGTCGCCCGGCCAGTTCCGCGAACACCAGAGCGATCCGTATCAGGTCGGCGCGGACGCGGACGTTCTCGACGCGAGACGCCTGTTCCCGCCAGCGGGCTAACACCGCCGGGTCGTCGCCCCCGCGCATCAGCGGGATCCAGAACAAGATGCCCCATGTCATTGTCCCCGCCTCCAGGGCATCCAGCGCCTCACGCGCGACGTCGTCCGCCACGTTCCAGACCAACGGCGCATGCTTCGTGCCCCACCCGCCAGGTAGGGTCATGTCCAGGACGGCCTCAGGACAGGATCCCCGCAAATAGACCAGCGCCACCAGGATATTGTACTTACCCTGACGGCCCTCCCCGTGGCGTGCTTCGAGGCGCAACTGCCCAGCCTCAGCCAGGGTGACGTCCAGTTTGTCGGGGTCGTGCTGCGCCTGGAATTCGAAGACCAGCAACCAGGGCAGATCCGGGGCGTCGTCCCGCACGAGCTCGGCGACGCGATCGGCAGTCCGGTCGCGGTGCCCGGGGCGTGGCGTCGTGCGGGTATCCACCCAGGCGCGGAAGCGCAAGGATACGCTCACTCCCCGGAGGACGCGGCTGAGGACGACCTCCGGGTCTGTCTGTGCGGCATACCGTGATGCTTGATCCAGGACGCCCATGGCCCTCCCGGTGCGCTGCACCGCTTCTCAGATCGGGCACAGAGTACCGTGATGGCAATTCGGCTGCAATCTCGACCGGCCAGGCAGGTGACCAGGTCGTGGCACACAACGGTCCACGACTGCCCCGGTGCCTGAGAAAGTCCTGTTCCTAGCACTAACCTTTGGGGTCGTGCAGGAACTTCAGGATGTGCACATTCTGCACGGTTACCAGCCCCTCGCCGATCATTGTCTTCAAACTGGCCAGCAAAGGCTCGATGCGCTCGGCCACGTCCACAATCTCAATGCGCACCGGCAAGTTCTCGGCCAGCTCCAGCAGGCGGATCGTGTGTAATTGGCGATGCGCCCCGTAGCCTTCCACGCAGCGCACAACCGTGGCTCCGGCGATGCCCTGCTCCTGGCAGAGCTGCACGATGGCCGAGTAAAGCGATCGGCCATGCCACTGGTCGGTGCTATTGACGTAGATCGTTACCAGCTTGGCATCGACTTCGATCTTCATGGCTGCCCTCGCGGATCTGACGCCAGCGCTGCCGAACTTGCTCCGGCGAGGCCGTGCCGGTAGTGCCGAGCTGCTGGATCGTGATTGAGGCGATCAGATTGCCGAACGCCGCGGCTTCTTCAAGGCGCGCCCCTGCGGCGACTGCACAGGCAATCCCCGCACTGGTGCTGTCCCCGGCGCCGACGATGTCAATCGGCCCGTGCACGGGGTAAGCCGACACCAGCAGGATAGGCTGCATCCCGGGCCGCGGATCGGCCAGCGCCATGCCCTGAGCACCACAGGTGCAAAAGACAGGCCGTTGCGTCTGCTGTGAGAGCCGTTGGGCAGCCTCACCCACGGCTTCGCTTCCCGCCCCGGGTTTGCCCATCGCTCGGAGGCATTCGGTTTCGTTGGGTTTGAGCCATACCGAGCGAAACAACCCGATCCGTTCCCGACTATCGACCAGGATCAGTCGCTGCGGATCCCGAGCGCCCAACTCGACAAGTCGCGCGCGCATCTGGGTCGTGATCACGCCACACTCCGCCTCGCTGACCTGGTCCAGGACGACAAGGGCATCCATCTGGGGCCAGAGCTCAGCCAGCGCAGTCCCGAGTCGATCTTCTGCTGCCGCTGGCAAGGGAGTGCGGTTCTTCAGGTCGAGGCGGTTGAGCTCGCGGGGTGGCTGTCCCGGATGATGCAGGATCGGTTTGGTGTACGTTGGCGTTCGCCGGCTCTCCCAGGCGAAGACGCCCTGGCCGTCCACACAGCGGAGATCCTGCAACGCCTGGCGCAGCTCGTAACCTTCGCCATCGTCGCCGATGACCGAGAGGGCGTAAACCCGCTTGACGCCGAGGGCCACAAGGTTGTTGATCACCGTGCCCGCAGCTCCCGGACTCGGCCGAACGCGCACGACCTGGTAGGCATCCAGACCCGTCTCCAGCGACGGTTCGGTCAGAGCCGCGTCGATCTCGAGGTAGCGATCCAGGAACAGATCGCCCAGCACACCCACGGTCAGATCTGGAATGCGGGTCAGGATCGCTGCCAGGGTCGCATCGCTCAGCATCGGAGGAGTCTCATTGTCACCGCTCGCCGATCTTGGCGGCTGCTTCCGGATTGATCCGTTCCAGCGCCAGGAGCAACCCTTTGCGGATCAGGGCGATCTTGAAAGGACGGCGCAAGGCTTCCAGGAGAGCCGGCACCGCTTCCAGCGCCTCCGGACCGATATCGCCGAGGCAATCCGCGGCGATCCAGCGCAACACTTCATCCTGATCCTGAAGCGCCCGGACGAGCACGGGCAGTGCCACCCGATCGCGCCGGTCGATCCGCCACAGGGCCACGCCGGCCTGCACGCGGACACCCGGGTCCTCGTCCCGCAAGGCTCCGATCAGGGCCGCGATCGCCGGTCGGGCCTCGGCGCCCATCTCGCCCAGGGCATTAGCGGCGCCGAAGCGGATGGCGGCAAACTCATCCTTGAGCGCATCGATGAGCACGGGGAGCTGCGATTCGGCCTGTGGTCCAATCTGGGTCAACGCTTGCACCGCGCTCGCCCTGACTGCTTCTTCGGTGTCCCGCAGCGCCGTTTCTTTCAAGGCGGCGCGAAGGGTTGGCACAATCGCCTGGGCCTGTTGCCCGAGATCGCCGAGGGCCGCGATCGCTTTGACGCGGACGACAAAGCTCTTGTCCTTCATGCTGGCGATGAGCAAGGGCACCGCCGCTCTCAGCGGCTCGCCAATTTTGCGCCAGGCGGCGGCCGCCTGTTCACGCACGGCGGAATCTTCGTGTTTGAGTGCTTCCAACCAATAGTGGATCGGCTTGTTCTGGTAGAGCAGTTCATTGCTGATGCCGCTGTCCATGATCTCTCCTGAGTTGCAAACCGAAGGTGTTCAACGTGAGGACTTGATCGTTTGCGCCTCCCCAGAAACCTACTTCATTGACGCGGCCAACACCACAAAAATCAGGGATCAGGACTCAGGGATCAGGGACTCAGTCCTGATCCCTGATCCCTGATTCCTCGGCCTCGAGGGCAGCGCGGTGTAGGTGCGGTAGTGTCACGCGGTGATCGCCGGACACGTAATAGCTCTCCCCGCCGTCGGCGACGGTGCGCACCAGGATCGTTTTCCACGGTCGATAGTAGTAGCGCGGATCGCTCTTGGGCGCCTCCGTGCGGAGGTCGCCTTCCAGGGGAATCAAGTCGAAAACGCCCGTCATGAAGTGGCAGATGGTGCGCCCTTCCTGATGGGCCACGTTACGCGCCATGGCGAGCGCCTTGAGGTAAACCTCCGGCCCCATCACCGCGGATCCGAAGCTGAGCAGCACGCCTTGTTCCAGCCGGGTGACGGCTTCCGTAAAGATCAGGAAATCCTGGTAACTCGTCTGTCCCAGGGCGGCTCCATCGCAGTTGGGATGTTCGTGGATGATGTCATAGCCGATGCCGATGTGCACCGTCACCGGCACACCGAGCCGGACGCCGGCAGCCAGGACACTGATCTCTTTATGTGGAAACGGCCCGTCGAGGATAGCCCGCCCCAGCGCCTCGCCGAGGCCAAGACCTTCCTGGGCTGCCGTGCGGATGACATCGTTCATCCGGCCAGTCTCCGCCCACAGGCCGAACTCGCCTGTGCGAATATACCGCGCGACACTCTCGGTGCTGGCCCCGACCAGGGCAAACTCCCAGTCGTGAATGGGTCCGGCGCCGTTCATGGCGACGTGTGTCACCAGGCCGCGCTCCATCAAGTCAATGAGGTAGCGCGCCACGCCCGCCTTCATCACGTGCGCGCCCATCATCAAGATAGCTGCGCGCTTCTGCCGGCGTGCCTCCACCAGACGCTGACCGAGGAGCGGCAGGGCGGCGTGGGTGAACGGGGGAAGGGGCGCGTGCAGCGGCAGGATCACCGAAAGATCCAGATCATGCTGGCGCTGCGTCAGCGGCCGAATGCGCAGCCGCGAGCGATCGAAGGCCGGGTAAGGCATCGCGAATTACCCTCGCAAAAAACATCCACTCAAGAATCCTCAGCAAACAGATACTGGAGCAAGCGTTCTTGGCGGCGATAATCCGGGATGACAATATCGGCGCCGGCCAGGACGAGGCGCTGGCGCTTCCAGGCATTAATGCCGTGGCGGCGCACCTCATCGCTGGCCACCGCCACCGCCACGCCGCCGCCACGCTTGACTTCCTCGATCTCGACAAAGCCGTCGCCAAACGCCAGCAGTTCGTCGCCGTGCAGGCCCTGATCGCGGAGAATGCGTGCCACAATCAGCTTCTTGGAGAAGTTCTGATAGTCGTCCAGGGCACCGTAAATGTGGTCGCCGAAGTAGGCCGTCAGCCCGAGCAGCTCGGCTTCGTGACGCACATATTTCAGGTCGGTGCCACTGGCCAGGTAGAGGCTCAGGCCGCGCCGGCGGAGGTTTTCCAGCAGCGCCCGACTGCCTGGTACAGTCCAATCGGCTGGCTCGGCCGTGCCGGCTGCCAAGCTGGCCAAGCGCCCGCGGATCCGCTCCATGAGCAGGTCATGATAGCAGCGCTTGTAGTCGAGCGGGTCTTGCGGTTGCCCCCCGCGCCGGCGCACCTCTTCCGCCAGGTGGATCATCTGGTAGATGGTTTGCCGGCCATTGAGGCGCATGACGAACTCTTCGACCACGGCTGCCAGCTCGTCTTCCGTTTCCGCAGTCCCGCTTTCCCGCAAAACCTGGACCATCATCGGGATCATGACCTGCGGCCAGCCTTCGCGGATGAGCGACAGCGTGCCATCAAAATCGAAGAGCACGGAGCGGAACTGGCCGCGCGCCAGATCGGGATGCAGGATTTCGATTTCGTCGTCAAGCCACATGGGTAACCCAGTGAGAGCGCTTCCCCAACCCTGGCACTCCGCCAGCGGTTTCCACCGCATTGTAACCAGGTCGGACCCGACCGACCAATCTGCCATTCAGTCTACCATCCTCGAAAAGGACTTGACGCTTCCTGCCCAGGCGGTTGTGATATTTGTGGAACTCTCTGTGTGGCCCGGGTCGTTTCGGGCGGTTGCCGTGGCGACGAACTGTCGGTGAGAACGAGACGAATCAATTATGGCAATGACCAGCCGGCCCAAGCGAGGCGTGCCGGAAGGATTGTGGATGCGCTGCCCCCAGTGCAAGGCCACGATCTTCCGCAAAGAGGCGGAGAGTCGCTTCAACGTCTGCCCCGAGTGTGAGTATCACTTTTATCTGCCGGCCCGCGAGCGGATCCAGCAGCTCCTCGACCAAGACAGCTTCGAGGAGTGGTTTACGAACCTCCGGCCGTTGGATCCACTCGAATTCAAGGACCGCCTGCCGTATGCGGCGCGCCTTCAGTCCGAACAAGCCAAGACCGGCATGCCAGATGCCGCCGTTGTGGGCAAAGGCTATATCCGGGGCCGGCCCGTCGTCTTTGGCGTCACCGATTTCGCGTTCATGGCCGGCAGCATGGGTTCGGTGGTCGGCGAAAAACTCACTCGGGCCACCGAGGAAGCGACGCGGCGGATGCTGCCCTTGATCTTTGTCAGCGGCTCCGGCGGTGGCGCGCGCATGCAGGAAGGCATCTTGTCGCTCATGCAGAT
>JBGQLF010000652.1:0-6363 GCA_041499985.1 Gemmataceae bacterium | reverse complement strand
TGGCGCCGGAGGTGGCGCTGGTCCTCTAGGCACCGCAGGGTCAAGCCAAGAATGATCGATCTCAAAGCACTACTGGTAGAGCGCGAAGATTGCGACGCCGGCACCGTCCAGCAGTTGCGCACCGCGCTGGCGCAAGGCGGCAACCAATATCGCACCTTGCGCGATGTCACGGACGTCCTCCACAAGAAGGTGGAAGGCGCCACGGGTGTCGTGGCGAAGCGCTGGCAATTGAAGCTCGGCATCGCGTTGTTTTTCCTGGGGCACCTGGGCGAAGCGGCCGAGCACTTGCGCCAGGCCGAAGGCGCCCTGGCCAACTTTTATCTCGGTCGAGCCCTGGCCTCCCGGCATGAGTATGACGAGGCCCTGAAAGCGTTCGAGCGGTCCGAAAAAGCAGGTTACACCGCGAGCCAGGTCAACTTGCAACGGGCCGGCATTTATCGCCTCAAGGGCGACCTGACGCAGGCGCGGGCCATCCTCACCAAGATGGAAGACCAGTCCAGTCACAGCGCCGAATATCATTTCCAGCTCGCGAGCTGTTACCTGGCTGTCGGCGAACGGTTGACGGCCCTGCGCCATCTCGAGCGCGCCGTGGAGCTGGACCCGGGCCATACCGGCGCCATGTTCCAGCTTGGTCATGCGAATGATTTGGCCGGCAATGATGACGAAGCGATCACCTACTACGAGCGCTGTCTCAACCATCCACCGGTGCACGTTGGGACGCTCATGAACCTGGGCATTCTTTACGAGGACAACGAGAAGTTTGACAAGGCGGCGAACTGCTTCCGCCAGGTCCTGAGCGCCAATCCGATCGACGAACAGGCTCGCTTGTTCCTCAAGGATGCGCAGGCCTCGTTGACGATGTACTACAACCCGGAAGAGGAGCACGCCTTCAGCCGCTTCAGCCAGGTGCTGGAGATTCCGGTCACCGACTTTGAATTGTCGGTTCGCAGCCGGAATTGTCTCAAGAAGATGAACATCAAGACACTCGGCGACCTGACCCGGGTCACCGAGCAACAGCTCCTTTCCAGCAAGAACTTCGGCGAGACCTCGCTGGCCGAGATCAAGGAGATGATGACCACCAAGGGATTGCGCCTGGGGCAATCCCTGGAGGAAGGGGCGCAATATGAAGTGCGTTACCGCCCGCAACAACCGATGACCGACCAGGAAAAGGCCGTGCTGAGCAAGACAGTCAGCGATCTGAACCTGTCCGTGCGGGCGCGCAAGTGCATGAACCGCCTGGGAATCAATTCGCTCGGCGAGTTGGTCCAGCGCAGCGCCGACGAGCTCCTCGAATCGAAGAACTTCGGTATGACCTCGCTCAACGAAGTACGGGAAAAGCTGGCCCAGTTCGGCCTGACGCTGCGGGGAGATTGATCCGAAACGATGAACGATGAATGATGAACGATGAACAAAGAACTCATCATTCATCGTTCATCATTCATCGTTCATCGTTTTTCTCATGGCGATTCGATTTGAGGTTCTGCGAACCGATGGCTCCGCCCGGCTCGGGCGGCTGGACACGCCGCACGGCGTCGTGGACACGCCCGTGTTCATGCCCGTCGGTACCCAGGCCACGGTCAAGGGCCTCACGCCGCAGCAGGTTGAGGCGGCCGGCGCACGCATCATCTTGGGCAATACCTATCATCTGACCCTGAGGCCCGGGGAGGAACTGATCGCCGAGCTGGGGGGCCTGCACCGGTTCATGAACTGGAACGGTCCCATCCTCACCGACAGCGGCGGCTTCCAGGTCTACAGCCTGGCCCTCAGCCGGCGCATCGACGATCACGCCGCGGTGTTCCTTTCCCACATTGATGGCCAGCTCCTGGAACTGACTCCCGAGCGCGCCGTGGCGATCCAGGAAAGCCTCGGTTCCGATATCGCCATGTGCCTGGATGAGTGTGCACCCGCGGACACCTCGCCCGAATACCTGCGTGAAGCCGTGCGGCGCACGATTCATTGGGCCGAGCGTTGCCGGGCGGCGCATCGGCGTCCGGATCAGGCGCTGTTTGCCATCGTGCAGGGCGGTCTCGATGTGGCCCTGCGCGCCGAGTGTGCGGTGGCGCTGGCCGAGTTGGATTTTCCCGGCTATGCCCTGGGCGGGTTCAGTGTCGGTGAGACCGCCGACCAGATGGTGACCGCCTTGGAGCCGAGCGCTGCTCTGTTGCCAGCGGAAAAGCCGCGCTACCTCATGGGAGTGGGGCGACCCGAGGACATCCTGACCGCCGTCGCTTGTGGTGTGGACATGTTTGACTGCGTGCTGCCAACGCGCAATGGACGCAACGCCTCGGCGTTCACCGCGGCGGGGCCGTTACGGCTGCGCAACGCGCGCCACAAGCGAGATCCGGGACCGATCGAGTCCGGTTGTTCGTGCTACACGTGTGGCCACTTCAGCCGGGCGTATCTGCACCACTTGTTCCTGGCGGACGAGATGCTCGGGCCAACGCTGCTGTCGTTGCACAATGTAGCGTTCTATTGCCGGCTCATGGCTGAGATCCGCCAGGCCATCGGCGAAGGGTCTTTGGCCGAGTACCGGATAGTCAGCCTTGCCCGCTGGGGCGCCACGCTTTAAGATACGTTTTTCGCTCTGTTGCTTGCCCGCGTCTGCATCAACCCTGACGGCTGAGGCGAACCTGGACATCCTGCTTGCCCGTCCACGAGCCGATTGCTGTAAAAGCCAGTGGGAAGGCCATCCATGATCTCCGCTTTACTCCTATTTGCACAAGAAGGCAACGGGGGATCTCCTCCGCAGGGAGGTGGAGGTCTGCTGGCCTCTCCGCTGTTGCCGATCCTGCTCATCTTGCCGCTGCTTTACCTGCTGATCATCCGCCCGATGAAGCGCCAGGAAAAGGAGCGCAAGACCTTGCTCTCGAGCATGAAGAAGAACGATAAGGTCATCACCTCCGGTGGTCTCATCGGCATCGTGGCCACCATCAAGGAGAAGGAAGACGAAGTGACGCTGAAGGTGGACGAAAGCTCCAACGTTCGGCTGCGCGTGACCAAGAGCAGTATCGTGCGGATCGTCCAGCCGGAGGAAGCGGGCAAGGAGCACAAAGAGGGCGGCGCGTAAACCCATTTCGGATTGCGGATTGCGGATTTGCCTTTCAATCCGCAATCCGCAATCCGCAATCTCGAAAGGCACTCCTACCAAACATGAAGCGATTCTCCTGGAAGATTGTATCCTGCGTCGTCCCCGTGCTGTTGGCCGGGGCCATTGTCGCCTGGGCGTACTACAACAACGGCTTCAAGCTCGGCGTTGACCTGGTCGGTGGGACCATCCTCGTCTACGAAGTGGATGAGAACAAGAAGCTGAAGGAGTACCAGCCCGAGCAGTTGGCCGCTTCGATCAAGCGGCGCATCGACCCGACCGACCTGTACAACGTCACCGTGCGCCCGGTCGGAGCGACACGTGTGGAAATCATCCTGCCCACTGGCGGCGTTGCCCAGCAGGGCGAGGAGCCCGAGACGCGGACCGATGGCAAGCGGCAAGCGACGGCCGAGGAAGTCGAGCGCATTAAAGCGCTCATCGCCCAGGTCGGCAGCTTGGAGTTCCGGATCCTGGCCAATTCGCAAGATGACGACAAGGCAATCCAGGAGGCCGAGGAGTACATCAAGGACCCCAAGAACAAAGAAAAGCTCGAGCGCCTGGCCCGCGAAGGCAAAGCGCCGTCGGGTCCCAGTGACGGCAAGCCCTATGACACATCCAAGGGCAAGCACTCGTATTCGTGGATCGAGCTGGATCGCCAGGAACGGGCCGTGCTGAACCTGGATAATTCCTCGGAGAGCGATCCGGCGCGCAGCAGTTTCTGGAAAGAGGCCGCCGAGGCCCGGGCCAGCAACAAGGCCTTGCGCGTCGCGCGGCTCGGAGGCGATCTGCTCTACAGTCGGCCTTGCGAAGACCTGAACCTGCCCAAGGACGAGCGGGAGAAGAAAAGGTTTGAATACTTTGTCCTGACCCGCGATCCCGAATTCGATCCCGTCACCGGGAAATCGAAGGCGATCACCGGCGACTACCTCGTCAACGCGAGCGAAGGCGTCGACGAGAAGCTCCGTCCGGCGGTGCACTTCCGCTTCAACAGCGCCGGCGGCGAACTGTTCCGCGAGGTGACGACCCTGAACAAGCCGGAGGGATCGCCGCCGAGCCAGTTCTTCCGTTTCTTGGCAATCGTTCTGGACGGCAAGATTGCCTCGGCTCCGACCATCAACGCCGTCATCAGTACCGACGGCATTATTCAAGGTGAGCGCTTCACGAAGAAGGAAGTGGACATGCTCGTCAGCGTCCTGCGCTCCGGTGCCCTGCCCGCGACGCTCAAGCCGCAACCGGTGAGCGAGAACACGATGGGCGCGACGCTTGGCGCCGACACCATTCGCGCTGGGACCACCTCCCTGGTGCTGGCCTTCGTGGCGGTGCTGGCGTTCATGATCCTCTATTACCGGTTCGCCGGCCTCGTGGCGTGCGCCGCCTTGCTCGCCAACCTGCTGTTGACTGTTGGGTTCATGGTGGTCGTCAACGCGACCTTTACGTTGCCGGGATTGGCCGGCCTGGTGCTCATGCTCGGCATGGCAGTGGACGCCAACGTGCTCATCTACGAGCGTCTCCGCGAAGAACGCGAGCGCGGTGCCAGCCTGGCCCTGGCTCTGCGCAACGGCTACGATCGGGCATTCCCGACCATCATCGACACGCACCTCAGCAGTATCTTCACCGCGATTGTGCTCTATGCGGTGGGCAATGACCAGTTGAAAGGCTTCGGCATCAGCTTGACGGTCGGCTTGCTGATTAGCCTGTTCACCTCGTTGTTCATGACGCGGGTGATTTTCGACATCTGGCAAAGCAACGGTTGGTTGACCAAGCTCAGCATGGCCCGGTTGTTCGCCAAGCCGAACATCGACTTCATGAGCATCCGCTACTACTGGTTTACCGCAACGATCCTGCTGACGATCTTTGGCATCACGGTGTTCCTGGCGCGCGGCCAAGCGGGTCTCAATATCGATTTTGTCGGCGGCACCGCGTACAGCGGCCAGTTGACCGACGCAATGGACATTAGCGATCTGCGCAATCGGCTCAATGACCAAGGCAAGCTCAAAGTGACCCAGGTCAAGCAGCGCGACGACCAGGGCTACGTGTTCGAGATCACTTACCAGGACAGCCAAACGCGCAAGATTCGGCTGCCTGATCCAGCCCAAGGTGTCACTACCGCCGATCACGAAGCCAACGTGAAGCGCCGCGCCGAGGTTCTGCCCGACCTATCCGTGGAGCAGATCTTCGTGCCTTCCGACCCGAAAGCGACGCGGACCCGCAGCAGCTTCTTCACCGTGCGTACTTCCGAGAAGGCCGCCCGGCTGGTCGAGGCCTCCGTGGACCGCCTGCTGGGAGAGGTTTTGAAGAAGATCGAAATGAAGTCGTACCAAATCGCGGACGACCACAAGAGCGTGACGCTCGCGTTCACTGACTTCGCATCCCCGGCTCAGGTTCACATGCTCCTCAAGAGCGAGATGGAGGACCAAAGTCTGGTGGCCCAGGCACAGCAGCTGACGCCTCCGACCGGCGTGGACGCGGGCAGGAGTGGACGGTTCGAGGCCATGCGGCTGGAGCTGACCGAAGCGGTGGACCCGGCCAAGCTCAAGAGTGTCCTGGACGAGACCAAAAAAGCGCTGGCAGAGCGTCCGCAACCGGAGCGGCTGGAGAACTTCGACAGCCAGCTCGCCAAGGAAACGCAGGATCGCGCCATGTATGCCATCCTGGCGAGCTGGGGCGCCATCCTGATGTATCTGTGGTTCCGCTTCGGCAACTGGACCTTCGGTCTCGCCGCGGTATTGTGCCTGATTCACGACCTGTTTTTCACCCTGGGGATCATCGCGTTCTGCCATTACATCCATGAGGGGATGCCCGCCGTGGCGACGGCTCTCGGCTTGCACGATTTCAAGATCGACCTGCCCGCCGTGGCGGCGCTGTTGACGCTCGTCGGTTACTCGGTGAACGACACCATCGTCGTCTTCGACCGCATCCGCGAGGTGCGCGGCAAGAACCCCGCCCTGACACCGCAGATGATCAACGACAGTGTCAATCAGACGCTGAGCCGAACGATTTTGACTTCGTTGGTCACCTGGCTGGTGGTGCTGGTCCTGTACCTATTCGGCGGCGAGGGGGTACACCTATTCGCCTTCGTGATGGTGGTCGGCGTGATCGTCGGCACTTACAGTTCGATCTACATCGCCAGTCCGCTGCTGTTGATCTTTGGGGAAGGCGCCGTTCCCGTGCCGGCTCGGCAGCGGCAACCACAGCCGGAAGGGGTTGGTGCGTAACAAAATCGTTTAGCCCTGAGCACTCGGGCGAGCGCGAACGCCGCGCTCGCCCGAGTGCTCAGG
>JBGQLF010000651.1:0-6374 GCA_041499985.1 Gemmataceae bacterium | reverse complement strand
CCGGCCCTGTCGCCCCCGCGGCGGCCGATGGCTCCGCTTCCCTCCTACCGGCCAGCCAGGACCCGCCCTCTGCCTTCCCGGAGGGGCCCGGGACGCGCATCGGCCACTACAAGCTGCTTCAGCAAATCGGCGAGGGCGGCATGGGCGTGGTTTACATGGCCGAGCAGGAACAGCCGGTGCGCCGCCGGGTGGCGCTGAAGGTCATCAAGCCGGGGATGGACAGCAAGCAGGTGGTCGCCCGCTTCGAGGCCGAGCGCCAGGCGCTGGCGCTGATGGACCACTTGAACATTGCCAGGGTCCTCGATGCCGGCAGCACGGAGACAGGCCGGCCCTACTTCGTGATGGAGCTGGTCCACGGCATGCCCATTACCCAATACTGCGACGAAAACCGGCTAACACCGCACGAGCGGCTGGAGTTGTTCGTCCCGGTCTGTCAGGCGATCCAACATGCTCACCAGAAGGGGATCATCCACCGCGACCTCAAGCCATCGAACATCATGATCTGCCTGTACGACGGCAAGCCGGTGCCCAAGGTGATCGACTTCGGCGTGGCCAAGGCGGTCGAGCAGCGACTGACCGAGCGGACCCTGTTCACGCAGTACGGTAGCATTGTTGGCACCTTCGAGTACATGAGCCCGGAGCAGGCGGAGATGAGCCAGCTCGGCGTCGATACCCGCAGCGACATTTACGCACTGGGCGTGCTGCTGTACGAGCTGCTGACCGGCACGACGCCACTGGAGCGGAAGCGGCTGCGCGCGGCAGCCCTGGACGAGCTGCTGCGGCTGATCCGGGAAGAGGAGCCGCCACGACCGAGCCTACGACTGAGCACTTCGGACACGTTGCCGGCAGTGGCGGCGGCGCGCAAGACCGAGCAGGCCAAGCTGGCGAAGCTGGTCAAAGGGGAGCTAGATTGGATCGTGATGAAGTGCCTGGAGAAGGACCGGACGCGCCGCTACGAGACCGCCAGCGGGCTGGCCCGTGACCTCCAGCGCTACCTCACCGACGAGCCGGTCGAGGCGTGCCCACCGTCGGCTGGCTACAAGCTGCGCAAGTTGGCCCGCAAGTACCGCAAAGTGCTGGCCACGGCTGCCGTCTTCGTGGGGCTACTGGTCCTGGGCGCGGTCGTCAGTACCTGGCTGGCGTTGCAAGCCACCGGGGCCGAGAGGGAGGCGCAGGTGCAGCGCGACGCTGCCGAGGAGGCCCGGGAGACCGCCGAAAAACAGCGGCAACTGGCCCAGGAAAAGGAAGTTGTGGCCCTGGACGAAGCGGCCAAGGCCAAGGCCGTCGTCGGGTTGCTCCAGGAACTGCTCGGCACGGCCAACCCCGATGCCGCGAAGGGGTCCGAGTACACGGTCCGCCAGATGCTGGAGGATTTTGAAACCGGGTTTGGCGCACGACTGAAGGACCAGCCCGAGGTCGAGGCGGATCTCCGCACCACCATCGGCCTGGCCTACTCGAGCATGCTTCTCAGCGACAAGGCGGATAAACAGTTCCGGCGAGCCCTCGAGCTGCGCCGCCAGGTCTTCGGCTCCGAACATCGGAAAGTCGCTGAGACGCTAACCCAACTCGCCTGGAACTCCCGCTTCCGGTACCTGTTGCCCGGGGCGGAGAAGCCCTGGTCCGGAGTGGAGAAGGAGGCCCGCGAGGCATTAGCGATCCTTCGCCGGCTCGGGGACCGAAGTGAGAACCTGGCACGCGCTCTGCTCGTGCACGCCTGGGCGATCCAGGATCAGGAGGTCTACACGCTGAGAATGAAGCTGGGCCAGGCCGAGACGACCTTCCGGGAGGCGCTCGCCGTGGCGGAGCAGTGCGCGGGTGGGGGGCTTACGCCCGTGATGGCCGATGTCTGCCACGCTCTGGCCGAATGCCTCCAGTTACAGGGGCGCGTCGAGGAGGCGAAGCCGTTCGCGGTTCGGGCCGTAGAGATCCACCGTCGGGTACACGGCGACAAGCATCCCGAGACCGGGTGGGGCCTTCTGGTACTCGGACACTACCACCGCTACCGTCACGAATTCGCCGACGCCGAACGCGCCTACCGGGAGGCGCTGACGATCCTTCGCCGGGCGTACGGGAGTAATCCAAACCTGCATGCGACCTTCGCCCTGCGGTTGCTTGTGTTCGTGCTGGACGCTCAATACAAGGATGAGGAAACCGAAGCGATCCTGCGCGAGTGCGAGTCGGCCTGGCAGAAGCCCGACCTGACCTTCCCCACTGCGGACCAGGTTCTTTCCATGCGGGCCGTAGCCTGCCTGCACCGGGGAGACTATGCCGACGCCGAGCGGCATTACCGCCGGGCCCTCGAAGTAGGCGGGAAAACGCCCGGCATCTTCTTCGACGTCATGGTCAGCACTAGCCAGTTTGGTCTGGGGGTAACGCTATTTCTACAGGGCAAGCAGAAGGAGGCGCGCGCCGCTCTACGGAGGTTAGTGCCGATGGCCCATTTGGCCACCCTGTCGCTGATCCCCCTGCGGGCCGACTCGCCCCTGGACTCTTGGAATGCGGCCGTCTTGATGATCGGCGGCTCGGGCCAGACCGAGGATCTTCAAGCCGCCCTGAGATTGGCCCAGCGCGGGGTGCAATGGGCAAAGGATAAGGTTCCCGAGGCTCCTGAGGCGAGGGCCAACGCCCTTACCGTGTTGGCCGTGGCTCAGCAGATGAACGGCGATGGGGATGGGGCCATCGAATCGCTCAGGCGGGCACTCGCGCTGGCACGGCCCCTCGACCTGCTTGGGCGAAGGCTGCCGGAGACGCGTCTGGTCCAGTACCTGAAGGAAAAAGGCGACTTGGGCGCCGTCGAGAAGGTGCTTCGCGACGCGTTGAGCCAACACCAGACCGCTCTGCCGAAGGGCCATCCCGAGATCGCCGCTGCCCAGGTCAACCTCGCCGTGTTCTTGACCGATCGAAAGCAGCACGCCGAGGCGGAGCCGCTGCTGCTAGCCGCCTATGAAAGCCTGAGAGCCCATTCGCAGGCCACATCCACAAGCCTGAAACGGCGCCGGACCGACGCCCTGGAGCGGCTAGTGCAACTGTACGACGCCTGGGGAAAGGCGGACGTGGCCGCGAAATGGCGCGGAGAACTGAAAACCCTGCGGCCTTCTTAGTGCAGGATCCAGCAACCTCATTTCGTAGGACGGATTTCCTAATCCGTCCGCCTGGCCTGGACGGATTAGGAAATCCGTCCTACGAAGCGAAAGAACCTCCGTTGCCTCCTCATTAGCGGCTCCCCGCTGAACGGATCCTTCCAACGCGACCATGTCTCAGGGAACGCCCTGTTGTGGCCGGTTCACTCCTGAGCACGGACCACCCCCGTGGTTCGTTGTCCGGTGCGGCACACGTCCATCACCCGGCCGTAGTCGTCGAGAGCGAGGTGGAAACGCTCGTTGCCCTGGAGACGGTGCAGCGACAGGTGGTAGTCCTCGCTGGTCACCGCCAGGTGCGTCAGCGCCTCGGGTTTCTGGGGCGTACGCAGCCGGCCCCAGGAGCCATCACCCAGGTAAAGCACGCCGTTGGTGTGGCCCCGGCCGTCGAGCAGGGGCTTGGTCCGCTTGAACGTGTGGTCGTGATGTTCGAGGACGACCGGCACGCGGTACTTCTCGAACAGCGGCACCCAGTGCTTGCGATTGCCCTCGCCGGTCCGGTCCATCTTGCGGTACGACGGATAGGCCGGCACGTGGTTGACCACCACCACATGCGGATGCCCTTGCCGAGCCTGGAGGGTCTTCTCCAGCCAGTTGGCCTGATCCCCGTCGATGGGAGTCGTGTGGCCGGTGTCGAGCAGCACCAGGCTGAGGTAATCGCCAAAGTCGAGCGTCGCGAAGCCGGTCTCGGGATACAGGCCATCGAAGAGGGCGTAGAAGAAGGGCGCCTTCTCCCGCGTCTTGTTGTAGCCGCCATCGACCTCGTGGTTGCCGATGCAGGTGATCATGGGGATCAGCCGGCCATCGCGGCCGCGCATATGCTGGCTGTAGTTGCGCAGGAACGCCAAGCTGACCTCGACCGATCGGCCGTTGTCGTAGCCGAGGTCCCCGCCGACGATCGCGAACATCGGATCCTGCCGGGCCGCCTGGATGTTGTTGGCGATCGTGTGGCTGTTGACCCCACAATCGCCGCCGGAGATGAAGTGAATCGTGTCGGTGGCCTTGGCCGGCATGGTGCGGCAGCGGTAGATCGGCGAGGATTTGCCGATCCGGAAGTGGTAATTCGTTCCCGGAGTGAGGCCGGCCAGTTCCGCGCGGAAGACCGTGAAATCCGTCAGCGGGTACGGTTTGGTCGTCACCGGCTGGGCTTGCCAGGGGCCGGCTTTGGCGGCCGAATAATAGACCGTTGGATCCGCCGTCTCGCCACGCGTGCCGACCCACTGCACGGTCATGGTCGTCGTCGGGTCGCGCTGCCAGGTGAGAAACAGGGTGCTCGGCTGGAAGGCAGGATCTTCGACCACTTGCTTGCTGATCACGGCGGGCTCGTCCGCGCTGAAGAGGGGGGAGGAGGCCAAGCCGGCGAGAGAGGCCCCGAGGAAGGATCGGCGTGACAGAGTGAGCATGATGCAGATCTCCGGAAGCAGTTCGATCACCAAATGCTCCTGTTATAACGGTTCGATGCGAGGCAACCAGTGAATTTTCCAGGAAGATGACAATTCCTTCGGCGGGCCACGGGTGGTGGCCGGACCGGGACCCTGACACCCGGCGCAGGGCAACCGAGATTCGACCGTGGCTGTGGCGACGCCGTACAATTCGAAGGTTGTCTCCTTCTCCCTGTGAAGATGAGTCGCGGCCTGATAAAATCCCGACATGGGGGCGGCCCCGGGCGGACTTCCTCGCCACGGTAGAACCGGAGGAGCCATGCAGTTGAGACAGGTTCTTGTTAGCAGCCTCTTTTTCCTGGCGGTTGTTGGCCCTTTGCCGGCCGCCGAGTATCCCGCGCCGACCCCGGGGAATTACGTCCTCCGCGATTTCCGTTTCGGCAGTGGGGAAAGCCTCGCGGAGGTACGGATCCATTACCGGACTCTCGGGACGCCCCAGCGCGACGGCCAAGGGATCGTTCGCAACGCCGTGCTCATTTTGCACGGAACCGGCGGCAATGGCGGAGGATTCTTGCGCGGCGAATTCGCCGGTGAGCTGTTCGGCAAGGACCAGCCCCTGGATGCGATGCGCTATTACCTCATCTTGCCGGACAACCTCGGCCACGGCCAATCGACCAAGCCAAGCGACGGACTGCGCGGCCGCTTTCCCCGCTATGGCTATCTTGATATGCTTGAGGCGCAGTACCGCCTGCTGACCGAAGGCCTGAAGGTAAACCATTTGCGGCTGGTGCTGGGCACTTCCATGGGCGGTATGCACACCTGGTTGTGGGGACAACAGCATCCGGACTTCATGGACGCCCTCCTGCCGTTGGCCAGCCTGCCTACGCAGATTTCCGGGCGCAATCGGATGTGGCGCAAGATGATCAGCGAGGCAATTCGGACTGATCCCGAGTGGAAAGAAGGCGCGTACCAATCCCAACCGCACGGCTTGCGCTGGGCGGCGCAGATGCTCCAGTTCATGAGCAACAATCCGGTGCGGCGGCAGCAGGAGGCGCCCACCCTGGAGAAGGCCGACAAGCTCCTCGACGAGTCGGTGGCCCGCGCGTTGAAAAATCTGGATGCGAATGATCTCCTGTATGCTGTGGAGAGCTCACGCGACTACGACCCGGGACCTGGCCTGGAGCAGATCCAGGCCCCGTTATGGGCCATCAATTTCGCCGACGATTTGATCAACCCGCCCGAACTGGGAATTCTCGAACGCGAGATCCAACGTGTGAAGCGGGGAAAGGCGATTCTCCTGCCCCGGAGTGAGCACACGCAGGGACATCAAACCCACACCCTGGCGGCGGTCTGGAAACACCACTTGGAAGAGTTGCTGAAGGAAACCCAACGCTGAAGGCGCTCCGGAGACGGTGGCCCAGCTTGGTCTGCTTGCACGACGAGGTGACGCCATGCCTGAGGAACGACGTAAGAAGAAGCGACAGATACCGAAAGCGCTGCGGCATCTCCGGAAGACGTTCACCGAGCCGATGCAGCTGCGGGCCTTCCGCGAGGCCTTCGGGCGCGAGCCGAAGTCCGAGGATGAGCTGGAGACGTTTGTCAAGCACTACACCGTGGAGATGTACAACGCCGGCTACGACGAATGGCCTCCGGACGTGCGCTGAACAAGGCTTGAAAACCCCAACGGCGATTACGTGGGGCCGTTCGACGACGGAGGTGGAGGAACCTCGAGCGGTTCGAGACGGATGACGTGCAACAGGTCGACTTTGACCGCCCGCTCGTAGAATGTCTGGCCGAGCTGGCCGGTCCAGCCTACCATGGCCGAGCGCTGTCCTACCCAGAGCAGGTCGGGGTG
>JBGQLF010000650.1:0-6378 GCA_041499985.1 Gemmataceae bacterium | reverse complement strand
GCCAGCCGGCGCAGCAGATAATCGAAATAAACCCGGAGCGAGGCGTCGATCCCCCGCCGGGTCTTCCCCGCAAAGCCGACGAGAATGCCGGTCTCCGGCCGATGATCGACCTGGGCGAGCAAATTGTCCCAGCCCCGGGACATCGCGCTGGCCACCTCCGCGGCAGCCCGCACCGCCAGAATATGGCTGCGGTCCATGTGATCCGCCACATCGGGCAGGATGCGCACCTTGGCAGGCAGGCGGACTTCTGCCGGCGCAAATTGCCAGGGGGGGCCGTCGGAAGCGCTCGTTGTCGAGCCACGGTTGGAGGGAAAGAGCGCACTGAACGCGATGATCGCAACCTTGCCCTCGTCCGGCGGTGGGGCAGAACATACCTGGATCAGCGCGCGGTGGTAGTCGGGTTGGAACTCTTCCAGGATAAGGTGCGCATCGCAGCCGCCGAAACCGAACCCGTTGACGCCCGCGCGGCGCGGCAGCCCGTCCACGTTGGCCGGCCAGGGTTTTGGCTCGGTCCCGATGGTAAATGGCGATCGTTCCAGCGCGAACTGCGGGTTGGGGGCGGAAAAGTTGGGTTGCGGCGGAAAGGTCTGATGCTCCAGCGCCTTGCACAGGGCGATGACGGAAGCGGCTCCGGCCGCCCAGCCGGTGTGTCCAAGCAGCGCTTTCAAGCTCCCGAGCCGAATGGGCGGCTGGCCTGCGGGACGCGGGCCAACCGCTTCGCACAGCGAGGCGAACTCGACCGCGTCGCCCACTGGCGTCCCCGTGGCATGTGCATCGATGTATTGCACCGTCGCCGGAGGAACGTTGTAGCGTGCGGCGGCGCGACGCATGGCGAGGATTTGCCCTTCCTTCCTGGGTTCCATCACCGAGGGGCTCTTGCCGTCGCTGGAGGTGCCGACGCCACGGATGACGGCACGGATATGGTCGCCGGCGGCCAAGGCATCCGGCAACCGCTTGAGCACCAGCAGGGCGGCTCCCTCGCCAAAAACGACCCCGTCCGCCCCGGCGTCCAGCGGCCTGCTCCCGGTCGCGGACAGCCCCTGGAACTGGGCGAACAAGCAGGTGTTGGCCACCCCCGGCGCGAACACGCCCCCGCAGACCACCACATCGCACTTGCCGTCGCGCAGCGCCCGCAGGCCCATGTCAATGGCGTAGAGCGAGGAGGCACAGGCCGCGTCCACGCCCAGGACCTGGACTCCCGCTCCCAGCAACCGCCTCGCCACGGCGGCGTAAGTCCGTTGAGGCACTCGATCCCCGGCGTCGGTTAGCGTGCGACCGAGCGCTTGCTCCAGCGCCTGGCAGAACTTCTCCTTCGCCGCCGCCGGGGCGCTGCCGGCTCGAACGTGCTCCTCGGCCGCCGCGAGCAAAAGCAATTCGTCGTAATCGCCCGAGCCGTCGCCGGTGGACCCCAGGAAGCAGCCAATCCGCTCGGAGGAGGGTAGGGCTGTTTGCAACCCGGCGAGGCATTGCGCAGTCGCTGTCGCCAGAAAGCGCCCGACGGTCGGGAGGCGCGCCCATTCCTCGGGTGTGTAATGCCGCGCAGCTTCGCCGCGGTCTGTTGCATTGGCTCGGCCGTTCAACAGCGAGTACGTCTTGTCGGGCCGGACCGGACGCTCGCAGCGAAAATCGGCAGCCACGATCGGATCGAGCTGGGCCACATCGATGATGCCGCTCTTGCCGGCCAACAGGTTGCGCCACAAGCCATCCGGGTCCGCCGCTCCAGGCAGCACGCAGCCCAGGGAGACGATGGCGATCGGCAAGGGAGTTTCCGCCTCCGTCTTGACGGAAGCACCACTCGGAGCCGGCGACGTCCCGCTGGAAGCAACCTGGGCACGGGCCGGCCCCTTGCCATACTTCTGCACGATCCGCGTGAGCTCACCCGGTGAGCTCTCCACCGAAATGGACTGCGCCGTCACACCCGGCCAAGCGCGGAAAACGCGCTGCACCAGTCCGGTCAGTACGCGTCCGCCCCCGCACTCGATGAAGGTCCGCCCACCGAGCGAATAGGCATCTTCCAGAGCCGTGGGGAAGATCAGGTGCTGGACGAAGTGCGCGGACAGGACCGCCGGGAAGTCCGCATGCTGGGCATAGAGGCCCGCGCCCAAAGGAGAGTAAACAGGTGTGGTGAGAGGCTTGAACGCGAGCGACTTCAGTGCCGCCGCGAACGGGGCCACCGCCTCGCCCAGAAGCTGGGAATGGAACGCATAGCGGCTCTTCAGCGGGACGCCGATGAGCCGCTGTGCCTCCAGAACGGCGCGCAAGCGTTGCAAGTCTTCGGACGTGCCGGAGACGACCGCTTGCTCGGCATGGTTGATGATGGAGATCTCCAGCGAAGCGGCCGCGGCAGCCTCCACGAGTGCGCGTGCGCGGCGCGCGTCACAGGGCAGCGCGATCATGCCACTCGCGGGGCCACGTAGACTCTGGAGGGCCCGGACGCGGTGACAAATCAACTCCACTCCTGCTGCAAAATCCAGGGCTCCGCCAACGGCCAGGGCGGCCAGCTCACCCATGCTGTGGCCGAGGAGTAGATGGGGCGTGATACCGTGGGCAACAAGATAGCGGGCACCCAGGACGCTACTCAGGTAGGCCGTCACCTGAACCAGATCGGGACAGCGACTCCAGGCCGCCTCGCCATGCTCTTCTTGAACCAGAGACAGTACCCCGACACCAAGCAGGCGAGTGGTAATGTCACTGGCCTGCGCGAGCAAGGCGCGCGCGCTGGGGTCGCGCCGGCAGATCTCCTGGAGTAGCTTCGGCTCCCAGGATCCCTGCCCGGGAAACGTGAAAACGATACCCTGGCCCTCGTCACGGCCGCTAGAATGCAGAAGAGGTGGCATCAAGACGTCGGGGACGAGCCGAGGTTTGCCTTCCCGGGCCATCGCGGTTGCCAGCTGAAGCGCTTCGTCGTCGAAGATCGCTTTCAGGGCTGTACCTCCCGCCAGCACGCGCTCCTGGAATGTCGGCTCGCGGAGCTTTTCGCGCAAGGGTGCCAGCGCATACAAGGCCGGTCCCGGAGCGATCATGACGTTTCCGGTCCGCCGGGAGGTAGCTACCACCGACTGATAGCCACAGCACACCGGCTTGCCGTCTTGGCGGATGACCCGGAAACACATGCGCATAGACGACTGCGTGGGCTCCTCGACGCTGAGCAGAATGCCCACCCGCTCCCCTACCAGGACCGGCGCCAGGTTTCGCGAATAGCCTTCTTGCGTGAGCAGGACGAGGTCTTGGAGCTCCTTGTCTTCCGGGTTCGGATCGAAAATCTGGCCGAAGAGGAAGTGTTCGCGCACCTCGCACTGGAACTTGAAATTCGTGAGAAAGTGGTGGGACCCGTACGCCATGGTGTCCTGAAAGAGCACCCGATACGGCATCGCGAAGAACGCCATGAAGCCTTCCTCTACTTCCGAGATGAGGTTACACGGTTGCTATTCCGAAGCGCCGGGGTCCGGCTTGTACTCACCACACGCACCAGGACAATCCCCGACACCCATCACCCTGAAGGCCCTTCAGGAGGCGATTCGCGCTGAGCAGTAAGGAGTATACTCATCTGAAGACAGGTGGGGAGAAGAATCTCTCTCGGAACGAACTTTTTTCCGAGAAGCCCTTCCTCCGCGCTGAGCGGGTCACGGTCCAGACACCTCGGGAAAACGAAAGGGACAGGCATCGTTTTGAGTCCAAAAAGATGTCTGTCCCTCTGTTCGCTTCCTCTTGGTCAACCATGTCGGGCAGGCGCTCACCGCGTGCGTCCCTGGTCAGGAGAGCAAGTCCGTGACCGGGATCGTGCCAACGGTCTGGCCGTCGAGCACGAGCGGTACCGCATCGCCCGGTTGATAGACCTGGAACGACTGATAAGCCGGGATCGGAATCGGCCCGGACGGCTGGGAGTAGACTTCGAGCCGCCGATCCACCAGATTGACGATCCAGTAGTAGGGAATGCTGTTGCGGGCGTAGATCCGCGTCTTGTCGCGCTGGTCGCGCAGCAGCGAAGTGTCCGCCACTTCCATGAGCAGGCCGACATCAGCGGCGCTGGGATGTCGCGTCACATAGTCGGCCGCTGAGCCGCGCACGAGCGCGAAGTCCGGTTCGGGTTGGCTATCCGTGAGCGCGACAGCCGACTGCATGCGGAGATCCCAGCCGGCCGGCAACGCACGCAGCAGGGGGCGGAACATCCGCTGGAGGGTACTGTCGTGGGGTGGATTGCGTGGCATTTTGAGCACCACATAGTTTTCGAGCAGCTCGACCTTGTCGTCGGGTGTGAGGATGCCGGCCTCGATCATCCGCTGATAACGCGTCACCGAAAAGCGCGCGATGGAGGCGTCATGGCCGTAGGTCACTGGCGTTGCCGTGATCGTCATGGGAAGTCTCCTCGGATTCCTGCGGGCGGGATTATACCGCGACCGAAGAACACCACGCAATCCGGGGTTGGCAGGCTCACAGCGTCAGCCGGACTTCGACGCATCCAGGACCGTGATGCCCACCAGCTCGTCCTCTCGATAGATGACAAGATCCCTTCCTCTTCGATTTCGATGGTTTCCGTAGCTTTCTGGGGACGCTGCAAGCTAATGTAAAGTACATCCGCCTCGGTGTCGTAATCCAGCCACAATTTCGAGGCAGGGAATTTGTCGATCTGCTGGGCCAGCGCCCGAGCGCCAGAGACGGCCTTGAGCCGGTCTTTCTTTTTTGCCGTCGCCACCAAATGTTCCTCCGCGTTCATCCGTCAGGCGGATGGGCACTCCGTTGACCAAATAAGCCATATCCATTCCGCTTATCTCAATTTTTCATTTCTGGATCAGCCCCTCGGCTTCGCGGCGGAGCAGCTGGGCCTCGATCCAGTCCGTGGCCGATAGCGCGCCCGAGATGGTCGCGGCGGCCGCTTGGTCCAGCCAGTTGCGGGCGTCGTCCTCTCGACCCAGGCGGTGCTGGGCCATCGCCAGGTAGAACCAGTTCAGGATGGGCACCTCGCCCCCAGGCCCCGAGACCGCCAAGGAAGCCTGCTGGCTGGACACCGGCGCGCCCCTTTCGGTGGTGCCCTTCCAGGTTCATAACCTGCGCCTCGCTTGGCCACGGATCCCTGGCGTCCAGACCACCTGGTCCGGCCAGCCGTGCGACTTAGGGCGCATTGACTTCGGGCTGGCGATCGACCAGCCGCCCTACCTTCGGGGCCCGCTGTCTTTGCTCGCCAAGTTTCCCCAGAGCGATCCTCCGGGGCACCCGGTGCCCGTCCTGCTCGGTCTCGAATTCTTTCTAGCTCACCAGGCCGAGTTCCAACTTCCCCTCCCCCCGCGGGATGGAAGTATTCGGCTCCCTTGAACCCTCTCTCCTCCGCGTACACGCAAGTGATCGGCACCCCTTCTGCCTCCCCGCGGAGGCCGGCCGGATTCGCCTTGGCCCGAGGAACAGCGTCTCACGAGGAAAACAAAAAGGGCAAACAAGAGGGACATGCATCTTTTTGAGTCCAAAAAGATGCATGTCCCTCTTTCTCTTACTCTTTCTCTTACGCGGTTTGCTCACACACCTCCGAGCACGACGCATCGACCGTTGACGCATCTCTGCCCTTGGAGGCAGCACGTGACAACGACGTTACCGCTAGACGTGGTGGTGGAGACTCGGCATGTCTTCGGGCAACAGGCGCCGCTGATGCAGCTCGCATCATCCGTGCAGCACGTCTGAGGTGCGGTGGCCGGGCCGCAGATATTCGTTTTCTTGCAGCACGTGTTGCCGACGAGGATTTGGTCGTCGGGGCACACGCACGCGAACCCGGTCGCGGTCTGGACGCACCTGGTCCCGTCCGGACAGCACCTCTGGGCACCAGGAGGACCGCAGACCTTGTCTTTCTTGCAGCACGTCCTCCCATTGATGCAGCTCTCGTCATCCTTGCAGCACGTTTGTCCGGTGCCCCCGGACGCGCTGGGCGGGGTGCCGCAGACATTGTTTGACTTGCAGCACGAGTAGGCACCAGCAGCCGATAGGATACAAATTTCCCCGCCATTGCAGCACACCGGGTTGTTGCCACAGCAGATGCGCCCGTTCGGGCAACACGTACTACCACAGCACCGCTCCCCGCTCCGGCAGCAGGCCACAGCCCCGGTGGTTGGATTGACGCACGCCGTGCCGGGATTGTTGGCCGCTTGACAGTCCACGCACTGCCTGAGGCAGGAGTTTCTTTGCGCTGGGCTGAAGGTCGAACTGACCGGCGGACACTTCGCTTCGCACGAGGCGCCCGCTTGCCCCCGGGCCATGCCAAGGCCGAAGAGGCTCAGCAGCCCTCCGCCGAGCCAGTGGAGCGCTTGTCGGCGAGAGATGCCTGAGGCCACCGCCTTGGCCAGCCTGTCGAGGTGGCTCTCCATGGTGTTGATCCTTTCTTTGCTGAACTGTGGT
>JBGQLF010000649.1:0-6378 GCA_041499985.1 Gemmataceae bacterium | reverse complement strand
AGGCCGAGGGCCCCGCTCTGGGACGACATGGCGACCCGGCCCGGTGGGGGGAACACCGGCGCAAAGGAGGCGTTGAGCCGCACGCCAGGGTCCGTGTTGAGCAGCCCCATGCAGTTCGGCCCGATCAGCCGCATGCCGTAACCGCGGACCTTCTCCACGAGTTGCTGCTGAAGCTGGCGTCCCTCCGGGTTGACCTCGGCAAACCCGGCGGTGATGACCACGATTCCTCGCACCCCGCGGGCCGCGCAATCATCCACGACGCCCAACACGGCATCCCGGGGTACGGCAAGGACGGCCAGGTCCACGGGCTCGGGCAACGCGCGCACGGACGGATAGGCGCGGATGCAGCCGACCACGGTGGCTTTCGGATTGACTGGGTAGACGGGACCCTGGAAGCGGTTCCGAACCAGGCTCTCCAGAATGCGGTAACCGATGCTCGACGGATCGCGCGAGGCGCCGACCACGGCCACCGACTTGGGCCGGAAGAATGGGCGCAGGGAAGCAGCCGTTGCGACGCGGTCGCGCATCTCCAGACGGGCCACGCTCGTGGCACTCGGCACGACCGACAGGTCCACTTCGATCTCGCCGCCGTCGGGATGCTCCTTGACTTCAAACCCGGATTTGAAAAAGACGTCCCGCATCGCCCAGTTGTCAACATGGGTGACGGCCCAGAAGCGCGTGAACCCGTGTTGCACGGCCAGCAGCGCCAGCCGCTCCAGCAGCAGCGTACCCAGTCCCTTGCCGCTCAAGGCGTCGTCCACGGCAATCGCGACCTCGGCCGTGCTGTTTTCCTTTGCCAAATAGGATCCGGTCGCCACAATCCGGGGCTCGCCCCCTTGGACGCGGGTCACCACCAGCGTCAACGCCGAACGCGGGTCGGAACTGTCGCACAGAGTAGCGAGCAGCTCCGGGCGCGGCAGCGCCGCCGAGAAGAAGCGCCGGCGCCGCGACTCGGGCGACAGACGCTCGAAGAAACCGCGCACCGCATCCCGGTCCTCCGGCCAAGCGAGGCGCAACTGGGCCGTCGTCCCGTCGCGTAGGATGAGGCGTCCGAATTCCGCCGAGTCCTGATAGGGCGGGGGTACAAAGCGAGGACGTGCCGAGGTCTGCATGGGATTCCTTTCTAAGAGCCTGGGGCCAAGCAGGTCAAGCGAAAGCAACCGCCGTGCCAAGGGGAGAGGAAGGTGATGGCCGACGAGCGAGGTTCCGGAGCCGTAGGTGGACTTCGCTTCCGAGCTTCGGTCATTCTCGGAAGGACCTGGCTTGTCTGCAAGGGAGAGGGAGGAACTTCGCAGAGACAGGAGCAGATGAAACAAAGAGGCCGAAGCCACCACTCTGATGTGCCTGGCGAGCGGGGTGGCTTCGGCCTCGGCCGACGGGCCGTCAATTACACCTCCTTTCAGAGGCGGCCTCCGCTGATCCGACTTCAGGTCTTCACTTCAATGCTCCGCGGCATGGCCTCGGGGGTCCTGGGCACATGGACCTCCAGCACCCCGTTGTGGTAGCAGGCTTCGACCTTCTCCGGCACAATCCCTGCCGGCAAGGTCACGATCCGCTCCAGCAGGCCGTAGGGGGGCTCGACCGGCACTTCGCCCTTGGCCTTGGTCTCCTCCTTGTGCTCGGCCCGGATGGTCAGCAGCTCGCCTGCCAGATGCACTTCGAGTTCGCTCGCCTCGAACCCGGGCACCTCGGCTCGCACCACGATCTCCTTCTCCTTCTCTTCCACTGTGAAGCCCCACGGCTCCGTCATCTCCCACGGGGGCTCGAACGGGATCGGCCAGCCGGCGAAGATCCGGTTGAACAGGGGAGTGAACTCCCGGCGGAGGAGATCAAAGGGGGGATACTCCCTGGTAACCAGCAAGTTCCCCGCTCCCTTCTCTCTCCTTCGTGGCAAGAGGCCGAACATGACGCACCTCCTTTTTCTGAGAGGGGATTCCCATTGCGAGGGATCCCCCAACCACGTTAGATCGATTCCCCTGAACACCAAGATGTAGAGAAGCAATCGCCGTGCCGGCCGCGCCCCGTTCACGAACCGCTGGATCTCGCCGAGACGGAAACCATTCTCATGATGCTCGTTACGGCCAGCATGCGTGTTGGGCTGGGAGA
Organism: Gemmataceae bacterium; assembly: GCA_041499985.1. Classification (GTDB taxonomy): domain Bacteria; phylum Planctomycetota; class Planctomycetia; order Gemmatales; family Gemmataceae; genus JBGQLF01. Next base: position 4,272 of record JBGQLF010000649.1, on the reverse strand, counting down.
ACCAGCGCAAGAAGTCGTGTCCCTTGGTGAGCCCATCTGTCTCACCAAGTGTGCGGGAACGGCACGGAACCGTCCGGCACGATTTGTTTGACGGTCTTCCGCCAGGCGTTCACCCAACGGAGGGGGGGGCTGGGTACTACGGCTTTTCCGTGCGGCAGCCGACCGAGTCATTCTCCGGCCCAGGCAGCGGCACGGCATCCGAAGGGGCGAAGATGACAAAATGCTCCGTCTGGCCGACCACGCGATAGCTTGCGACCGCACCTGTCTGATGCATGCAGCCGGGAAACGGCCCGCTGACTTCGAGATACCGGTCGGGGGAAAGGAAGCGGTCTTCCTCCTGGAATTGCCCGGTCACACGCGCTTCCAGGAGTTCCTCGAGGCTCCACAGCACATGGGAGTCCTTAGCGACGACCGCGCAGCTCTTGTCCGCCGCCTTCACCAAAATGTCGATTTCCTTGCTCATGATTATCCCTTTCCGCTCGGCGGAAGTGTCATTCGCGAGAATGAAGCGCTCCCGGTAGCCTTTGAGCTCGATTCCTACCGACGGGCCGGCCAAGGCGTTCTCGCCGGCCCTTAGACACGTGCCCACTGAGGGTATCCGTTCTTACTCCCCTCGATTCGGGGGGAAGGGGGAGAAGCAGTCCGCCTCACTGAGCGCACCCATTGGGAGGGCCCCCGGCTTCTGTACCGGCAAGACTTGTACCAAGAGAAGAAAGTTTTTGGAGCCGATAAGAGTTCTCCTGAAGGAGTGAGCGGTGTGCGGAATCGGAGTGGCGGTGTGCGGAACCGGCCCAGGCTTTGGGTTAGGAGTGGTTGACGGACAAACGTTCGGGCGGGGGCTTTGGACAGCCCGCAAGTGCATTCACCCGTCCACCAGGCACTTTCTGGGCGGTTTCGTGGCACAGGCAGCTACTCGGGGATCCTCAAAGGACCTCCTGGCAACTCCGTAACCTGGCCGCCCAATGCTGTGGTCCGCGATTTGCTATCCGTAAGGAGGGCGGCTCGTTTCCCTCCCAAGGAAGGGGTTAACGCGGGAGCCAACCGCCGATGCGTCGCAACTGACCAGGGCTTGCATGGAACGCGACCCTGGTCGCCTACTGCACGCGCCCGGCAAGTAACCCTGGAGGTAAGCCATGAGACCATCACCGAGCGTCGACGTTTTCTCCCCATTAACCCTGCGGGCGGCCACCGCGGCAGACCTCATGAGTCCGAACCCGGTGTCGGTCCATGAGAAGGCCACGGTCCGGGAGGCGGTCACTTTCCTCGCCGACCGAGGCTTCAGTGCCGCTCCCGTGATCGACAAGAGCGGCCGACCTGTTGGCGTCTTGAGCCGTTTGGACATCGTGGTGCACGACCGCGAGACGGTGGCATACGCCCACCCCAGCCCCGAGTACTACGGCCGGGAAGAGCTGATCACGCGCGCCGGCGAACCCCTCCAGAGCGGGTTCCAAGTGGAGTGCGTGGACCCCACCTGTGTGCGCGACATCATGACCCCGGTGGTCTTCTCCGTCACGCCGGACACGCCCGCCCGCGAGGTAATCGAACAATTTCGGTCCCTGAAGGTTCACCGGCTGTTCGTGGTGGACCACGAAGGAACTCTGGTCGGGGTGATCAGCGCCCTCGATGTGGTGCGTGCTCTTCGCTAAGGGTCAGGGCGCGCGGTCAGGGTCCGTCGCACCGGCCGGTAACGCGGCTCCCAGCGCAGTCCATCCACGCGGCGCTCCCACAGCTGTGCTGGGAGCGCCCTGGCCACACCTTGCCGCATTGCCTCGGCCCCGACGGCCAATGCGATCTGGCGTGCCACGGCGCCAAGCTCCGTCAGGAGCGGGAACAGCGTCGCCCCCGTGTCCGGCTGGGCCGCCGAACAGTCACTCAGGGCCCGCGCTGCTGCCAGGAACATCTCGTCCGTCACGCGGCGCGCCCCGGAGGCGATTACCCCTAATCCCACTCCAGGAAAGATGTAGACATTATTGCACTGGCTGACGGAAACCTCTCGCCCCCCGTGAACCACGTCCGGAAAGGGGCTGCCGGTAGCGACGAAGGCCCGGCCGCCGGTCCAGGCGAGGAGGTCGGCAGGCGTCGCCTCGCTGTGGCTCGTCGGGTTCGACAAGGGGAAGATGACGGGTCGCTCAACGTGCGCGGCCATCGTGCGCACCACGTCTTCCGTGAAGACTCCCGGTTGCCCGGAGACGCCGATCAGCACGGTTGGGTGCACGTGCCGCACCACTTCTCGAAGGGGGATGCTCCCCGCTCCGTCACGCGCCCAACCGGCGATCCGCTCCGCCGGCTGGCAGTGGCAGCCCTGGAAGGGGGCAAGGTCCGGAAGGCCGGTATGGAGGAGCCCGCAGCGGTCGACCAGCCACAGCCTTTGCCGCGCCTCGGCTGGGGATAGGCCCTCCTGCCGCAGGGCGGACACGATCTGGTCGGCGATGCCCGTCCCAGCGGAGCCCGCGCCCAGGATGACGATGCGCTGCTCGGCGAGCCGGGAGTCAGTCCGCCGCAAGGCGGCGAACAGGCCGGCGAGTGCCACGGCGGCGGTGCCCTGGATGTCGTCGTTAAACGAGCAGATGCGGTCGCGGTAGCGCTCGAGCAGGCGGTGGGCATTACCGCGCCCGAAGTCTTCCCATTGGAGCAGAACACCGGGCAAGTGGCGCTCCAGGGCCTGGATAAAGTCCTCCACGAAGGCGTCGTATGGCTCCCCCCGCACGCGCGAGTGGCGCCAGCCCAGGTAGAGCGAGTCCGCCAGCAGCTCCGGGTTGTCCGTGCCCACGTCCAGTAAGATGGGTAGAGTCCGAGCCGGCTGGATACCGCCACAGAGCGTGTACAGCGATAGCTTGCCGACGGGGATACCCATGCCGCCGACACCCTGGTCACCCAGGCCCAGGATGCGCTCGCCGTCCGTCACGACGATCACGTCCACCTCGCGGTAAGGGCGATTGGCGAGGATGGCGTCGAGTTGGTCCCGCTGGGTGAACGGGATGTAGAGTCCTCGCGGCCGACGATAGATGGCGCTGTAGTGCTGGCAGGCAGTCCCGACGGCCGGCGTGTACACCACCGGCAACATTTCGGCGATGTGCTCCTGGAAGAGTCGGTAGAAGAGCGTCTCGTTCCGGTCCTGCAAGGCGCGGAGGAAGATGTACCGCTCCAGGTCGTTTGGCTTCTGCCGATATTCCAGGTAGCGCCGGGCGACCTGCTCCTCCAGGCTGCTGACGTGCGGCGGCAGCAGCCCAAGCAGCCCGAGGTCGCGGCGTTCCTCTTCCGTGAACGCGCTACCTTTGTTGAGCAAGGGACATTCCAGCAGCCAGTGACCTGTCAGGGGAGTCTCAAGGAACTCTTCCCCCAAGCCGGGGTCGCACACCGTCTTCAGGTCGATCATGGGACGTACCCCGAGAAACAGCGGCCGGTGCCCCCCCCTTTCCCTCCGTTGCGAAGGGGGAAAGGGGGGTAGGCCGCAGCCCGCGCGTCACTGCTCTTCATCCTCCCCCGAGGCGGGTGAAATCCAGCAGACGGCGATCTCGTTCGCCAGGACCGGCCGTCCGATCAGCTGGTGGGCGAAGTGTTGCGCCAGCTGCTTGCCATAATAGCTGACGGCAGACCCTTGCAGCACGACCCCCTCAGGGCGGAGAACCACGTGCAGCTCCCGAATCTTTCCGCCCAGCTGTTGCCTCAGCATCACCTCGGCCTGTTCCGCGTCCAGGTTAGGAATCGAGTTGCTAATCATGGCACATCTCCCCGATGCGCCCGGGCCAGGCTGTGGACGTCCCTCTCCAGCAGCGGGTGGAGCCGCCGGAGCGGCGTCACACCTTTCGCTCCTTCACCTCATACGGCGAACCCGGCGCGGTGATGCGTGCGATCATCTTGGCCAGCGGGTACGACTTCTCGACCTTGGACACGCCGACGCCGACCGGGCTGAAGTTGCCGCCGTGCGCGTCCCAGATCGCCTTGTTCATCCGGTACGCCCGCTCGCGCGCCTCGTCGTAGGCGGGGTCGGCGAACACGTCGCGGATGCCGTGAACCTCGCCCCGAGCGTCGAAGCACAGCATCGCCGCCACCGCCACCGCCTTCGAGTTGACCGTGGCGATCGCCTCGCCGAATGCCAACGGCGTGGGGAACATGTTGTGCGAGCCGCGGCCGTCACCCTGCGTCATGTAGAAACGGTCCCGCATAAACAGGTTCAGGGCGTTGGCCAGCGGCTCGACGGCCAGCAACACGGGATCGTCCTTGCCCAGGTACTCGCCGCCGGAGATGACGGCTAACTTCTCGGTCGACGCT
>JBGQLF010000648.1:0-6380 GCA_041499985.1 Gemmataceae bacterium | reverse complement strand
CCGAACCATTCCGGGCCGGGATCATTGATGCTCAAAGCCGTCAGCCGAATCCCGGTCTTGTTCATCGCCTCCAACTTCGCCGTGACCGACATGTGGTTCGGCAAAATGCGGCGGTGCCAGTCTCCCATGCGGACGTACCGCTCACCGTCCTTGTGGTAGACGAGCGGGTCGGCTGTCCGCTGTTCCATGAGGCGGACGTGCTCCGGAGCGAACAAGTGACTCTGGCAGTCGATCCGATCCATCGGATGGGGAGGGTCAGCTGAGTCGGCGGCCGCTGTCACCAGGGGTTGCCACCCAGCCGACAGCATGGCCCCGGAGGATGCGAGAAACGTTCGGCGGCTCGATGGGCTGCGCTTTGCGGACATGTTTCGCTACCGGAAAGGGAGGCAGGGGTTCTTCTTTTCTGGAAGTCGATTCTCCCAGAGAGGCACCTTCTGGCTCTGGCGGATCGACTCCAACGGCCTGATGGTACGCAGAGGGATGGACCGCGTCCAGGATTTTCCCTGGGTGCCAAAAGATCGTGGCAACAGACGATGGACCGTTATTTGAAGCATTCGTACTTGCAAAACCAGCATGGGCATGGACACTGATGGGGACAAACCGGGTCCGCCCTTCGCCGATTTCTCCTTTACCGAGGAACGCACATGCGCGGTCAACTCTCCCCTCGTCGCCCCGGCTTCACCCTGATCGAGTTGCTGGTCGTCATTGCCATCATTGCAGTGCTCATTGAACTGCTCTTGCCGGCCGTGCAGAAGATCCGCGAGGCGGCCAACCGCATGAGTTGCAGCAACAACCTCAAGCAGCTCGCCCTGGGCATGCACACTTACAACGACACGAATAGCCGGCTGCCCTACCTCCGCTCGGGCGGGGGCGGCCCCGACATCTCCTGGGCGGTCTTAATTCTGCCCTATATCGAACAGGATAACGCCTACCAGCTTTGGAAGGCGACTCTCCCGGGCGTCAAGCAACTCGGGGTGGGGCTAGCCATGTTGTCATCCAGCCTGGCGCCTGGCCAGCCGCGCTGCTTGTTTGTGATAAGGCGGGTTTGCGTAAACATAGCCTTTCTGCAGGGCAGCCTGTGTCAGAAGAAAGCCCGAGGTTTTCCGTTGCCGGTGGACGTGTAGTGCCCTGTGAGGGGATATCGCTCTCTGAGCGAAGGCTCGCTATCCGGACCGGTCAACCGATAGGAGGAGCTATGTGCGGCTGCCGGAGAGGGCGTGCCGGCTTTCTTTATCAGGTCTCCATCTCCGTATCAAGGTTTCTCGTATCCGTACCTGACAGAGACTTGTACCACTCTAAGCGCCTCACTGGCTACATGGTATCTAACCCTACAGTTCAGTTGCCGGGGCCGCCTGCAACCTGCAACCTGCAACGACATTGTACCGTGGACACCGAAATGGCGGCCCCCGGTCAACTGCAACGGATAGTTCGGCGAGGATATTTTGAAGGTCCTCTTTATACGTTTCCGTATTGAGGAACTACGGAATAGTTGTGCCAAGTCGGTATCATCCCACACGGCCGACCATTTGCCGGAACCCTAAGGCGGCAGGTCGAGTAGGTCGATTCGAATCTCGCCCCTGAAACCATTGGCCCCTGCGGTGATGATCGCTTTGGTCACGTTGGGGGGTTGGCTCTCTCTCAGAACACTGGCGAAAGTGCCTGGGACCGGCACATCGGCGGTTGGTTGGGCAACGCCATCAGTGTCCGTCACCGCTACAGTGGCATTACCTGCTTCGCCCATCACAAACAGCCAAGCAAACTGAAGTAACCCGGCTTCGGCAACTGCTCTGGTTATGAGAAGGACAGGATATTGTTGACCGGCTGTTAGGCAGATTTTTGTACCCACGGTCGATTTCCCCTCGCCGGACAGGGCCACCGTATGGGGTCCGCCCGGATCGTCGCTGGTCAAGGTGATAGTGGCGGCCTTGCCGCCGAAACTGGTCGGCTGGAAGCGGATCACCACATCGATGGAGGCGCCGGCGCCCACGATCAACGGGTAGGAGATCACGCTGGGGGTCGTGAATTCCGGTGAGGACGAGCTGATGTTGAAAATCGAGAGCGGACACGGTCCCTTGTTGTTAATAGTCAGTTCGGTATCGGCGAAGTCACCCAGGCAGACGTTGCCGAGATTGCCGTTATCCGCGATGACGGTTGCCATCGAGCCCGTCCCCCCGATGCCGGTGGCTGCCAGATCGACGAAAGGGGCCGCTGAATCATTGCTGTTGATCCGAATTATGGCTGTTTCCGCCGTGCCCGGCGTTGTCGGGATGAATTGAACGGTGAAGTCCACATGGTCGCCCGCGCTGATGACCAGCGGCGTTCCGGGGGTGGAGGACAGTGTGAAGCCGCTGGAACTCATGAGCCGCTTGACGCTGTTGACGATCAGATCCTGAGTGCCGACGTTGAAGATCTCCAGGGTCCGATAGACCGGCTCTTTGCAAACGGTGCCGAAGCCCAGCCCGTTCTGGAGGTTGACGGCAATGGCTGGGCCGGCCGGCTTGCTGAACACGAACACGCCGCGGCCATAAGTGTCGGCACGCAGCACTCCGGCCTTCTGGTTCAGGACGAGGTCGGTAACCGGCGCGCGCGGAAAGTGGATATCGTCGAGCACCGACCATGATGAGCCGCCGTCTACCGAGCGCACCACCCCCAGGTCGGTGCCTGCGTAGATTGTCGTGGGCGTGTCCGTGCCGTCGAGGGCGATGGCGCTGAATGGGAGATCGAGCGCTGGCGAGATGTCGGTCCACGAGGCGGCACCGACGCTGGTGCGGAAGACGTGCCCGCTCTGACCCGGGCCGCCGTTGAACCCCCCGAGCACGGCATAAATCACGGTGGGATCGTTGGGATCAAATGCCGCCCGGGCAATGTTCCGGCTGGGGAGGTTCCGGGTAATGTTGGCGAAGGTCACGCCGGAGGGCGCGCCAACTGTGGCCGCCAGCGCATTGGTCGACACGAAGACGTGGTTGCCAAGCGCGATGACCACGTTGTTGCCGTTAGCCTTTGCCACGTCCACGTTGCCGGCGCCGGTGAAGGCGGAGAGGATGCGCCAGGTAGCGCCGCCGTCCCTGCTCTGCCACAGGTTTTGGCTGCCGCTGACGTAAACGATGCCTGCAGTGCTGGGATCAGTGGCGATCGGGGCCAGATAGCAACCGGCGTCGCTCGTAGTGCCCCAGGGCGTGATTTCCGTTGGAAAGGTTGCTCCGTCATCCGTCGAGCGGAACACGCGGGTACAGGGCGCCGGGAACCAGAACCCGCTAGAAGAATAGACTTGACCTGGGGTCACCCCGTCATATGCCACATCCCACCCGTCGCCGCCGCTGGTGGCGATCCATCCCAAGACGCTGGCCCCCTTGGTCGTCTCCACTTCGTTGTCCTGCAGAGCGCCCACGGTGACGCTGGCCGTGGCATCAGGCTTGATATCGATATTGTAGAAAAGGCCGGTCTGTAGGCCGCCAGCGTTGAGTGGCGTCCAAGTCGTTCCCCCGTCGGTGGACCTGAACAGGCCGCCATCGTTGCCGCTGTAGACAGTCGATGGGGCGGGGCGGGGCTGAGGAGAGAACGCCCACGCGTGACAGTCCGAGTGCGGGACGGTCAAGCCGGTGAAGCTTCCTCCTGAGTTTGTGGACTTGGCCAGCCCGACGGCGCCGAAGTAAATGATGTCGTTGATCCCATCGCCCGGGGAGGCCGGATCCACGGCCATGTGGAAGCTATAGCCGCCTTGGGTGCCCCTCACGGCCAGGGCCATACCGGTAGCGGTCCGCTGCGTCCAGGTCCCGCCCTGATCGGTGCTCAGGAAGACCCCGACCGGATCGGGCGCACCATTGGTTCCCTCCAAGCTCACATAGAGCACCTGCACGCCGGTCGCGTTTGGGGGTGATGTCGGCGGTGCGATGGCCACGACGACCTTGTTGAAGCCCTTGGGCGCGGGACCGACCGCAGTTGCCACGACCGGAGTGGCGCCGCTCAGGATCTGCGTCCAGTTCTGCCCGCCATCAGTGGACTGGAAGACGCCCCGCCCGGAGACACCGGCGTAAAGGATGCGCGCCGCCACCGGTGAGGAGGTGTCCAGCACCAACGAGCGCGCATCCCCGCCGCCATTGGTTCCGGCCGTCCAATTCTGGCCTCCATCGACAGAACGAAACAGCCCCGAAGGGGAGCCCAAGTACAGCGTCTTGCTGTTCGCGGGATCGACGATGATGACATTGATAAACTGGCCCGCGAACTGGCTGGCGTTGCCCGTATTCCCGGCGGGAAAGCCGGATCCCAACCGGATCCAGCTGGCGCCGCCGTCCGTCGATTTGAACAGTCCCGCTTGGGGCTGCTGGTTGATGCGGCTGCTTGTTCCGACGTAGAGCGTGTCGGTGTTATTGGGGTCGATCACCAGGGCGCCCGGCTCGCCGATGCCGAGCGCCGGTTGCCGATCGAAGACCGGCGTCCACGTCGTGCCGTCATCAATGGTGCGCCACACGCCGCCCCCGGCGGTGCCTTGGTAGATCACGTTGGGGTTACTGGGGTTGATGGCAATGGCGGTGACGAGGCCATTGGCCTGGGAGCTGTTCTCCGCGATCGGGCTGGGGCCGATGGGAGCCCAGACGGTTCCCTTGATGCTCATGGCCCATCCTCCTCATTCCGCGGGCCGATGGCCGATGGCGACATCACCGCGCTCACGTCGGTGGGCGTGGGCGATGCTTGAGCCCGTGTCAGGTCGGTCACCGGCACGCTCACCACTGCTCCGGGCAACTGTTGCCACTGCTGGATGGCGCGGGCATACGCTTCCGGCGTGGCCGAAGTGCCTCCCTCGAGCCGGCGTGCGAGGAACTTCAGATGCACTTTCCTGCGGTTGGCGTGGCGATCACGCTGCGGCGCCGTACCGCCCGCAGGGGTGTAATTCGGTTTACTCGGCTCAGTCATCGGTGCTCTCCAAACATCTGATTATCCGGCGGAATCGCCGGATAGCACGGATAGGGTGCGGGCGTTTAGCCTTCTCCAGCAACAGGCTGGAGAGGCTAACACCGCGGCCACCGAGCGGATTCAAAAAAAACGCGCCACGGCCAGCGCGGCGCGAGGGGCGGGTCCCTGCTGTGAGGGGGCGGCGCCCCGCTGGCGTCTGCGGCCGAACTCGTAATCAGGCTGTTTCAGCCTATCACGACGTCCCTATCGGCCTTTCGCCAGCTTCAGGGAGCAGGCGCCCGTCCTGAACTTGGGCGTGATACAGAGTTTCGGGCGAAGGGGCCACTTGCCTCGCCGGTCAGCCTCTCGCGACAAGGGCGACAGCCCCGAAAAAGGCGCTGGATGGTCCCGCGCCTAGAAGGTCCGGTCCGGAGAAACCTAGGTGAACAATCCTGTCCGGACACCCGCTTCCTGTAAGTCTCACCCCCTTCCATGTCTTCGGAGGCAGCGCACTGTTTTAGTCATGGCAACCATCCTTTTCCTGCTGGATGGCGATGTCAAGCTCTTCTTTGGTGTAGCTCTGGTGTAGCTCTCTTCGTGCCCTTGTAGCGCCATCCTTGGGAAACGCGGAGCACCACTTGCTGCTGATCGCAAGTAACAACGGCCAGGAGAGCAAGGCGCTGACTTCGAAGCCCTTCGGGCATCTGAACGCGGCCGACCGCATCGGAACTACCGAACGCCCCCATGGGAATCGCCGCATACTAGCGGAGTGGGTAGGCTGAGATGGCATCACCGGAGATTCCGGCTGCTTGTTAGCAGTAATCGGCGTTGGCGCAAACATTCGCTTACTGGGCTCCGGAGCAGATCAGCACGACTCCTTTGCATATCCGAAGAACCCGTCAGTTAGAACCGTATTTCGATGTCGTCGTGCGGCTGGCGTTCCGTTTTGATTGCCCTAATATGAGTAAACTTCCATCTGTCTTCCACGCTGACGATCGCGAATCCGAGCCCTTCTAATGCCTTGGCAAACCCATTCCTATCGGTGAAGCGTGACGTCGCCTCAATGACGTGGAGTTGGCCGTCAAGCTTGAGCGTGCGCTTCGCCTCGCGAAGGTACTCGGCGAAGTTTGCTCCCATGAGCGACAGCGAAAAGATGGCCACGTCGAGCGTCTGGTCATCGAGTGGGACGTGGGCCATGTCGCAAGCGACCACGTCGTCATTCACGGCCACGTGGTCAAAACTATGGACGGTGTGCCGGTCGGCCACCGCCTCGGCGAGCTTGGCCTCGCCACAACCGAAGTCGCCGATGACATAGCCGCTCCGCAGCTGGCACCAGCGGATCATCTCTTCGTAGGGCACGACCGTCCAGTCCTTGCGGGCCTCGCGATAGAGTGTATGGTACTGCGCCCATTCCTCGGGGTTCGCCTCGAGACGCGAGTGAGTGACTTCGCTAGCGCCCTGGTTCCAGGTGCGGTTCATGGCGGAGAAGT
>JBGQLF010000647.1:0-6384 GCA_041499985.1 Gemmataceae bacterium | reverse complement strand
TCCTGCACACCAACCTGGGGCGGGCGCCCATCGCCGAGGCAGCGGCCCGGGCCGCGTATGATGCAGCGCGCGGTTACCTCAACCTGGAGCTCGACCTGGAGACGGGCAAACGTTCGTCGCGGCAAGTCGCCATCCGCGAGTGGGTCTGCCGGCTGACCGGAGCGGAGTCGGCCACGGCGGTCAACAACAACGCCGCCGCCACCGTGATCGTGTTGCGGGCGATCTGCCAGGGCAAAGAGGTGATCCTCTCGCGCGGCCAGCTCATCGAGATTGGCGGCAGTTTCCGGATCCCAGAGATCATGGCGGTCAGCGGCGCCATCCTGCGCGAAGTGGGCACGACTAACATCACTCGTCTGGCCGACTATGAACGGGCCATCGGACCGAGCACCGGTGCCCTGATGCAAGTGCATTCGAGCAACTACCGTATCTCGGGGTTCACCAAGTCCGTAGCGCTCGCCGATTTGGTCGGCCTGGGCCGCAAACACGGCCTGCCGGTGCTCGACGACATCGGCAGCGGCGCTCTGCTCGACTTCGGCCGCTTTGGCTTCCAGGGCGAACCGGTGGCGCGCGCCAGCATCGCGGCGGGAGCCGATCTGATCCTGTTCAGTGGTGATAAACTACTTGGCGGACCGCAGGCCGGCATCATCGCGGGCCGGAAAGAGTTCATCCAGAAGATCGAACGCGATCCGTTGATGCGTGCCTTCCGCCTGGACAAGATGACGCTGGCTGCCCTGGAGGCGACGTTGCGCCTCTACCTGAATGAAGCGCGGGCGCTGCAAGAAGTGCCCGGCCTGCGCATGCTCGGCACGCCGCTCTCCGAGCTGCGCCAACGGGCCGAGGTCTTGGCGGTTCGCCTCCGTGAAATCGAGGGGATGGCGAGCGTGAAGGTTTGCGAGGACGTGGCCTATGTGGGTGGCGGCTCGCTGCCCGATCAGACGCTGCGGACCTGGGTCCTGGAGCTTCAGGCAGCTCACCGGAGCGACGCCGATCTGGCTTATCGACTGCGGACCGGTGATCCGGCGGTGATGGGTCGTCTGCGCGAGGAGCGGCTGGTGCTCGATGTGCGAACGGTGTTGCCAGATCAGGAAGCGGCCCTCGTGGAGGCGGTCCGCTGTGCTGCGGGCCCGCCTCCCAGGGTGGCGGAAGCGTAGGCGCAAGCTGGGCGACATCTCGCGCCATACGCTATCGCCTTCCACCTACGATCGGTTCAACTGCCTCTTCCGCCGTCCGATCGCTGCTGCCAAAAGGGCGCCTCCCACCAGAGCCAGTACCCCAGTGGCTGGTTCCGGTGTCACAAACTGTAATACATCCCGGCCGCCGAGTGTCACATCCGTGAAATGCATCATGGGATTCGTTGAAAAGGTGGCCTTGAAGAGACTGCCGCTACCCATGCCATCGAGAAACATTCCTGTCCGGGTCTGAATATCCATCGGCGAGAGCGTCATCCCGCTCATAGGGTCGGTATACATAAAGTTCATGAACTTCCCACTGGGGCTGGTGCCTGGCGTGAAGATAATGTTCCTGGTTCCCCCGCTATGATCCACGAACAGAGTAAAGAAATGCTCGGGAGGATCGAAGAGGGCATCCGGATTGGAGACCGCGCCGTCGGTCATAACTCCCTCAGCGGTGTAATCGCTGGCCACGGGGACCATTCCCATGACCAGGTCGAATTCCATGGAGAAAGAGCCATTGGCTGACGCATCGCTGCCGCCGAAGCCGTCCGCGCCGACGGTGATCGGATCCCGCGCCTCAGCCGCGGCGGCGACAAACTGAGTGAGGGCTGTCGTGTGGACCATAAACGACGTGGTCATCTGACTATTGATCCGAAGATCATTCAGAGGCGTACCGTTTGGAGTAAACACTGGCCCCTGGAGATTTCCCTTTTGTGACATACTGAGATCGATCATGGCGCTGGCTGAGGCCGAGGTAATGACGCCATTCGACGCGCTGGCACTTGCGGAGACCAGGGTTGACATCAGCGTGGGATTACTGGCATTTCCCGACACGGTGAACTTGGGCGTATTAGCCTGAGACATCATCATGGACGCGGCATCGGCTCGGGTAGCTGCCTCAGCAGTTCCATTAAGAGTTATTGGGAGTCCTCCCGTAGGCAAGGGGATGTCGAACAGCCGCTGGGATACCGTGTTCGCTGAAGTGTCTGCACGCGCGACACCCGCGATCATCCAAGCCAGCCCACCCAGCATACCCAAGCGCCACAAACAGGAACCGATCAATCGCATGTTCATATCCCCTTCCGAGTACTGTGGATCTGCGCGCAGGGGGAATACCCAATGCTCCAGGGAGGTCCCTCCACGCTACCTGATCAGGACAGCACGCGGAGTGGCCGGCTGGCAAGGTGATGGCTTCGCCTTCCAGGTATCTCTGGTAGCTCCCCGGGCTATGTGGTCCGGGTTCCGTGAGCTCCACTGCGAACGGAAGCGGCGAGTCTTTGAAACCGCTTTAGTCCTATGCTATGCATTTTTTGGGCCAAGCTTCAGCTTGAGAGTCGGCCAACAGAAAAAAGGAAGGTCTTTCGGTACCGCCATAAAGGGCAGACGCTGCGCTGGCTTCGTCCGCTCGGCGCATCTCCTTGGAAATCAACGTATTGACGCGCGCTTGCGGCTGCATGAAGGGCAGAGCTGGGTTTTTCGCGGGAGTGTAACCAAACAAATGGCGAGAGGCGTGATCGCGTCCCTCAACGGCTCGGGACGTTAACCCAGCTTAACAGGCCTTAACAGGCTTCATTAAGCTGAGTTAACATCCTGCATAGCGTGCAATACCATGATTCCTGGAGGGTCGCTGGCCGGCACTCACTGGGGCTTATGCCAAGCAGCGGGGACGAAGTCTCTCAGCTCCACGCCGTGCAGCCAACCCGGGTGGGCTTCGAGTGGGACACCCTTGGAATTGCGGATCACCTGGAGGAGCTTCGGCTCTCCAGCGGCGGGCTCGGCGTGTACTTCGGTCTCCAGGCGATGGTGATTGGGGATCACCTTGCCCGCGTATTTGTAGAGGACGTCGCCCGGCATCAAGCCCAAACGTTCGCCTTCACCACCGGGCAAGACCTTCCACACGTTCACCGCGGCCGTCAGGGATTTCCCGGCCTCATCCAGGTAGGCCACATCGATGCAGTGGTTGCGGCGGTCGTAAGTCCAGACGGCCCGGGCATACCTTCCTGGACGGTGAAGCTGGCGGACCGGTTTGCCCTCGCGATCCCAGAAAGCTTCCTCCGTGAGATTGCCCTCGGCATCGCGGGCCCAGGTGACCTTCGCGTAGCCGTCGCGATGGAGGATCGGTTGGCCATCCGGTCCTAAGTAACGCTTCTCCAAGCTATTGCCCCACTCATCATAGAGCTCCGTGATCTTCGCATACCCGTCCCGGTGCAGGATCGCGTGGCCATTGGTGCCAAAGAAGGCCGATTCGACGAGGTTGCCCTGGCCATCGTAGCGGAGCGTTTTCCGGGCATAGTTTTCCTCCCGGTGCAGGATCAAGTTATCATCCAGACCGAGGAAGGCTGTCTCCTTCACGTTGCCGTGGGCTTCATAGCTCCGGACGTACTTGGCGTACCCCTGGCGGTGCGGCACCTGCTGGCCACCCGGCCCAAAGTATATCTCCTCGGTCAGGTTACTGTCCGCGTCATACTGCTTGGCAGTCTTGGCGTAACCCTCGACTAGCTTGACGGGCTGACCATCCAGACCCAGAAAGGTTGTTTCGATCCCATTACCGTTGTCATCATAGCGCGACAGAATCCGAGTATATCCCAGGGCATGCAGCGTGGGCTGGCCGTCCAGTCCCCAGTAGGCCTCCTCAACCCGGTTCCCAGACTCGTCATACATCATGGTTCTGCGTGCAAAGCGTTTCCCGTTCAGACGCGGCCGCCCATCCAGACCGTAGTAAGTCGTCACGATCTCGTTGCCGGCGGCGTCGTAGGCGAACTTGATCCGGGTATAACCCTCGCGGTGGGTTTGCGGCCGACCATCGATGCCGAAGAACGCCTTCTCGATCAGCTGGCCGTTGTCGTCGTAGGCCATCGTCATCCGGGCAAAGCTGTGGCGGTTCTCCGTCGGCTGATCCTGCGCATCTAGCAGTGTCACCTCCACAGGTAGGTCTTGGTCGTTGTACTTCAGGCGGAGGCCATACGTAGCATCAAGGCCTGCGCGGCGCTTGCCGTCTTTGTCTAGATAGTGGATTTCCTTTTGCAAGTTCTTCTCAGTCCAGACAAAGCGTACATAGGCCGCCCCCGTGCCGGCGCGGGCCAGGGGAAACCCGTCCCCATTGACGTAATGACCGATGTTCTTTTCCGGGTCGTAGTTAAACTCGTAGAGCTTATTGCCGGCGCGGTCGAAACCGGTTTCCTTGACTACCAGGCCTTTCTGGTTGCGCTCTGATTCATAACGACATTCCTGGTTCGGCCGTTGTGGCCTCTCGAAGAGATCGTCAATGAAGGCTGCGATCGAATGCTTTGTGGTTAACTTCCCGCGCCCATTATGCACTTCAACGACTTCCACCCGGCCCCCGCGGGTGGTGAACCCGTAGCTGACCTGCCGGCGGCGGACCTGCTCGTCCTTGAGAACCGGGCCGACTCCCTCCAGGGTGCCCCGACCATTGGTGATCGCGCCAAAGTACTGGAAGTTTGACCGCGTCTTCGCGAGCTCAACCTCCAGTTTTCCAGCGACAACCTCCTTCTCGCTCTTCTCTTGCTGCTGTCCGCGCAAAAGCGTACTCATCCCGGCGGCGCTGACGACCAACCCGAGCACGAGCACGCCACTTAGCGTTGCGACCAGCGGCCGCCGTCGACCCCATTTCACCAGCCGCGTGGGCCAGCGTACCGGCCGAGCCAGGATCGGCCGGTTTTCCAGGAACCGCCGTAGGTCCTCCGCCAGCGCCTCGGCACTGGCGTAGCGGCGCGGAATCTCCTTCTCCAGACACTTCAGGCAGATGGTTTCCAGATCGGCGGGAGTGTGCGGCTGCAAGCGTCGCGGCGGTACCGGCTCTCGGTTGCGGACCAACTCCAGCGTCTCCATCATGCTCGCGGCCTCGAACGCCGGTCGGCCGATCAACATCTCATACAAGATCGCTCCGAGGGCATGGACGTCGCTGTGCGGACCGATCTCGTTGATGCGGCCCCATGCCTGCTCTGGCGCCATGTAGCGCGGCGTGCCCATGATGGCGTCGCTGACTGTGAGTCCTTCCTCCCCCTCCAAACGTTTGGCCAAGCCGAAGTCGGTGATCTTGGGCACGCCCTCGGTGCTGACAAGCACATTGGCCGGCTTCAAATCGCGGTGGACGATCTGGTGTTGATGGGCCACGTGCATCGCCCGTGCCAGCGTTTCCAGCATAGCGGCCGCCGCACGGGCCGACTGTGGCTGACCGGCAATCTGCTTGTCCAGCGTGGTGCCATCCACGAATTCCAGGGCGCAATAAGGCATGCCATCATGGTCGCCGACCTCGTAGATCTGCACGATGTTGGGGTGTTGCAGACGCGCCACTGCTTCGGCTTCCACGCGGAAGCGAGCCAGGGCCTCGGAGCCGGCATGGGCTCCGGACAGAATCATCTTGATGGCCACCAGGCGCTTCAGCCGCAGCTGCCGTGCTTTGTAGACGATCCCCATGCCTCCTCTTCCCAGGATGCCGAGGATTTCGTAGCCTTCCACCGTGGGCAATTGGGCCGGGGGCAGCGCCCGCAGGCTTTGGAAGATCGGTTCCTCTGCCCCATCGGAGTCGCGTGTTGCTTGGAGTTGGAACGACGGCGGCACCGTACCCCAGGCATGCCTGGCGCGAAACTCAAAATGCTGGCGGAGTTGCTCGGTAAATTGTGGAAAGCGCTCCAAGTACTCCTCCAACGGTGGGGTTTCTCCCCCCGCGGCCCTCAGCTCGACCTCGTGCAGCACCAGATCGAGCATCCCCTGAGCATCCGATTGCAGCAGGGGATAGGCCGCGACATACGCCTCGGCACGCCGACGTTCGCCCTGCTCCCAGCGCTGCCGTTGATCGCGGCGCAATTGTTCGACCGAGGGGTGAGACCCCTGTGCTGAGAGATCCGCAACCTTGGCCTCGTCCATAGCTCACCTCGACTCGCTGGGACGACAGGATTCAGTGGCAACCGGGGCGCCGTTCCGAAACGGCCGCCGGTGCGACCCTACGCACCAAGAAAGGTCGACGGGCCGGCGCGCACCGGTTTCCCGTCTCCTTCGTTTATAGCAGGCGCGCGGAGACACGGTCCAGGAAAAAAGGCTTTGACAATCCAACTGCACTTTCCGCGATCTTGGCATGGTCAAAACGGATGCAGATACGATTAATAACCGTAAAAGCATGAGCGCGCACCGCGACCGGCGCGGCCGACCTGACGGGCCTTCTCGCCCACGGCGCGGCCGCTGGATGGCCCGC
>JBGQLF010000646.1:0-6386 GCA_041499985.1 Gemmataceae bacterium | reverse complement strand
CCGGGTTTTGTGGGTGCTTTCATTTCTGGCGTTTTTTTATTTGGGGGTTTTTTGGTTTCCCACCCAGTGGGGCGTATTTTGGCATAGTGCCCGCGCCCCCCGGTATTTTTCAAAATTTGCCGCCACAATCCTGTTACCTGCCTTTGAACCAGGCCGGAATTAGCACATGGAATGAGCGGCCCCGGGAGGGTATCATGGGAACGTATGCCCTCTGCTCCTCCAAGCAGCTGTTCGTCCTCGTTTCCGGCAGGAACACGATGCCCAAGAAGCTCGAACCCGGCTCCTACTACGGAACGACCGAGCGTCGCTACGACCTCGGCGGATTGATGCTCGCGGAGACCGTCTACCCTGCGGGGCTTGTCATCCCGCCGCACGAGCACGCCAACGCTTTCTTCTGCCTCCTCCTCGAGGGCTGTTGCTCGCAATCCTGGTACCCACAAACCTGGAAGGACAAGCCCTTGACCCTCACGATGTTTCCCGCCGGCTTGGCGCACGCCAACCGCTGGCACAACTCGGGGGGCCGGGTCTTGCATGTCGAATTCGCTCGCCCCTGGCTGGAGCGGCTCCGTGGACGGACGGCGGTCCTGGACTGTCCGGCTGACTACGAGGGCGGGGCGCAGGTCTGGCTCGCCAGGCGACTGGTCGAGGAGTGCCGGCGGCAAGACGACGTTTCGCCCTTGGCGGTGGAGGGCCTGGTGCTCGAACTCCTGGCCGAATGTTCGCGGTCTCAGATCGAATCCACCCACCTTCACCCGCCGCGCTGGCTCAACCGCGTGGACGAATTGCTCCGCGACCGTTTCGCCGAGAACCTGTCCCTCGGCGAGGTCGCTGCGGAGGTCGGGATTTCTGCCGACCACCTCGCACGTTCGTTCCGACGGTGCCACGGCTGCACCGTGGGTGAATACGTCCGCCGGCTCCGCGTGGAGTTCGCCTGCCGCCGGCTCGCCGCCTCGGAGCTACCCTTGGTCGAAATCGCCCTGGACGCTGGCTTCACCGACCAAAGCCACTTCACGAAGACCTTCAAGCGTCTCATGGGCGTAACGCCCGCGGCATTCCGGTACCTGCACCGCCGGCGCAGGTCGCGTACCAAAGAATGACCGCCCGCGTACAAGAAACGACAACGACTCGCCTGTAAGATCTTTTCAACATGCCGCCCGTACGAGCATTGTCTGCTGCGGAGGAGATTGACCATGAAGATGCGCGGAACGACACCTCGAATGTTGATGGCCACGGGTTTCTTGGCCGTCCTGTGTCTCGCGGCCCTGCTCTTGTTGCTGCCGATCCGGGCCCAAGAGCCAGCCGTACCGGCCGCCGATGGCGAGCGTGGTGTCCCCTATCCGGCCCCCGGTAAGTTGGTAGATGTCGGGGGGTACAAGCTGCACCTGAACGCGACGGGCGCAGGTAAGCCGACGGTGGTATTGATAGCCGGGGGCGGCGATTACTCCTTCGACTGGAGCCTGGTGCAGTCGGGCGTTTCTCGTTTCGTCCAGGTGTGTTCCTATGACCGCGCTGGTATGGCTTGGAGCGACCTCGGTCCGACGCCACGCACGATGAAGCAGGATGCCTTCGAGCTTCACCAGTTGCTGAAGAATGCTGGGATCTTACCGCCCTACGTCCTCGTCGGTCACTCGGTGGGCGGGCTCATCGTACGCGCCTACGCCGATCAGTATCCAGAGGACGTTGCCGCGGGGGTGCTGATCGACAGCACTCACGAAGACACGACGCTGTTATTACAAGGGAAGCTTGTCCGCGTACGGGAGGCTGCGAAAGGAAGGCCGATTCCCCCGGTGCAGACGATGAAGAGCAGCCCTCCGAAGCCGCCTACTCCCGAAGACCTCGAGCAAACCGAGTTGAATCAGAGACTATTCGGCCCGCCAAAAACGGTTCCCCCTTTCGACAAACTGCCGGCCAACGTCCAGAAGATGCACCTTTGGTTCCGGTCGAATCAGAAACTCTCGGCGGCGGCGGACGACTTCTGGGCGGAAGAGCTGCAAGCGATGTACGCGGCCAGGGCGAAATCGGAGTGCCCACTTGGCGATAAACCGCTGGTGGTAATGATTCCATCGAGGAAAGAGCTGGGTTCGCCTCCGCCGGGTGTTGCCGCCGAAGTGTGGAAGCAAGTCATGGATGAGAAGAGGCAGCAGAAGATCGGAATGACCAAGCTGTCGCGCAACAGCAAATTGATCGTCTCCGAACGGAGTGGTCATCACATTCAACTGGACGACCCGGAACTGGTCGTCGAGGCCATCCGCCAAGCTGTGGAAGCAGCCCGACAAGGTAGCAAATTAACAGCGACCGATCAGGCCGACCCAGCCAAGGAAATCGACAAGCTGAAGGAAGAGATGCGGCAGCTCAAAGCTCAGCTGGACGAGCTGCGGGCTCAGAATAAGTCGATCGTGAATCACCTGACTTTCGCCCCCGGAATGGAAGCTCAGACCGAGGATTATGTCCAGGCGCGGGCCCGGTTCCAGACCAAACTCTTGCGGAAGGGCCCGTCACCCCAAGGATGGACGCCGACCAAGCCGCCGGAGGGAGTGAGCGAGGTCGAGTTCCCTTCTGGCGAGCTGCATCTCAAAGCGTGGGTGAATCGCCCTGCGGACGAGGGCCGCAAGTATCCGGCCGTCCTCTACTTGCACGGCGGCTTTTCCTTTGACCTGGGCGACTGGAACCAGACTAAACCGTACCGCGACGCCGGTTTTGTCGTCCTGACCCCGATCCTGCGGGCGGAGAACGGGCAGCCCGGTGCTTTCTCGTATTTCTACGACGAGGTGGACGACGTGCTGGCCGCTGGTGAGTATCTGAGCAAGCAGCCCTATGTGGATGCCAGCCGTCTCTTCGTTGCAGGTCATAGCGTAGGGGGAACCATGACCCTTTTGGCTGCAATGGCTTCCAAGCGCTTCCGCGCGGCGGCCTCGTTCGACGGCGCTTGCTACCGGCCCGAATTCGTCACCCGTGGCAAGACCGTGCCCTTCGACAGCAGCGACCCGCGGGAGATCCAGCTCCGCTCGCCCATGGCCTATGCCAGCAGTTTCAAGTGCCCCCTACGCATTTATCATGGAACGGAATCGGCCGATTTCTTCCGCCTGATGAGCCTGCACACCACCGCGCTGGCCAAGAGGCGAGGTCTAGATGTCGAGACGGTGGAGATTGAAGGCAATCACGCCACGCACGTGCCGCGGGCCATGATGCAAAGTATCGCGTTCTTCCAGCGAATCTCTTCTCAGGAAATTGCCCCGTGGAAGGGCGAGATTGCAACTTTGCCCAAAACGCTGGAGCTGGACCTAAGCGATGGCATCAAGATGAAGTTGGCGCGCATCGAGCCAGGGAGGTTCCAGATGGGATCGCCGCCGAGTGAGGCGGAACGGCGTGACGACGAATTGCAGCATGAGGTGGAGATCACCAAGCCGTATTGCCTTGGGGTCTACGTTGTGACGCAGGCCCAGTTCCGGCAGGTGATGGGCATGAGGCCCAGCTTCTTTTCACCCAAAAGAGCTGGCAGAGATAAGATATCCGGGCTGAACACGGACGACTTCCCGGTGGAGAACGTGAGCTGGGAAGAGGCGATGGACTTTTGCCGGGTTGTTTCGCTGCTGCCGGGCGTGAGGGACAAGGGCTGGGTGGTGGACCTGCCGACGGAGGCGGAATGGGAATACGCCTGCCGTGCGGGGACCAACACGACATTCCATGTCGGCAACTCGCTGTCCTCGGGGCAGGCGAATTGCAACGGCGAGAATCCCTACGGCGATGCCGCCAAGGGGCCGAACCTCCAACGCACGACGAAGGTGGGTAGTTACGAGGCGAATGCCTGGGGACTTTATGACATGCACGGCAACGTACTTCAGTGGTGCAAGGATTGGTACGATAAGAACTACCAGAATCGAGATAAAATAGACACTTTAGAGCGCGTTGCACGCGGTGGGTTTTGGCTCTCCAACGCCAAGGGCTGCCGGGCCGCGCGCCGCCACCCGGTCGAATCCACGGCCCGCGCCTCCGGCCTCGGATTTCGAGTGGTCGTGCGGTTGCGTGAGAAGACTCCGTACTGAAAACCGAGTCAGCGACAGAAGGCGGTACATCCGTGGGCCGCGCCGCCTCAAAACCCCGTGTACCCGCAAACGCCGACGCGTGGGGAGTTGGCCACCGGCAAGGATTCCTCCTCGTGGACTCCCCGTTTCTTCGCACACTTGTCGCAGAGCCAGCCACTGGGATCCCACGCTTCCTCTGTCAAGATGTGCGTAGCCGGTTCGCCGCACCCGCCGCAAGGAATCAGCGGCGGCTCATTGCGGGCCAGCAAGTGGATGGCGTCTTTAGACGGCGCCAGGCTGTCGCGCTCGGAGATCACGCGCAAGTTCAAATGGGTCGTGCTGCCGAAGTCATATTCATGCGTGAACTTCATGCCCGGACGCAACACCTGTCCCAACCGGGCCTCCATGCCCTCCGCATCCATGCCTCCTCCAAAGGGATTCATGGCAAACCTCCTTCCGCCAATCGTGAACGCGCTCAGGTGGTCGCAGCATTCCAGCCAGATGTGGCGCAAGAAGCTGTCCAGATCGGCCAACGTCGCCCGAGCGGAAACTTCGAGATGGAGCCAATAGTGCGGATCATACTTGCCCTCCACCACCAGGTGCAAAAGTTTGGTCGGTCGCGCTGCGGCCTTCCCCGTGGCCGATTTAGCGGCTTCCTGCTTCTCCAGGCACTTGTCCAGATGGCGCGTGATCACCGTCTTGCTAAACGTGGTTTGGCAGAGCTGACATTTTCCTTGAGAGATCCGCTTTTTCATGGTGATTTCTCATTTCCCGGGGCGGCGTGGTTCCGGCGTCCGCGTGGCTTGGCCCGGCTTCGCTTGTGGAGTGGTCTGACCTTGTTTGGCTTGCGGCGCGGCGAGCAACTGCTGCGCGGCGGCGGAATTGGGATCTTGCTCCAGGATTTTCTCCAGCAGACGCAGAGCGTCGTCGGGTTTGCCAGAGCCCAGCAAGCTCTCGGCGAGCCGCACTTGCAAGTCCAGGTTTGCCGACGAACCGTTGCCGCCCAGGAAATCCAGGACCTGGCGTCCTTGCTGGTCCCCCATCAGGCGCTGGGCTTCGTCGGTCTGGCCGGTGCGATCCAGGGCCAGACTCAGATAGTAGCGAGCGATTTGCTGGAACGCGGGATCCTGGGCCACGACCTGGCGCAGCAGCGGAATGGCCTGGGCCGGCTGGTTCGCGTCATAATACAGGATGGCACGGCCCAGCCGAGCCGCCGTGAAGCGCGGGTAGTTGCGCACGAGCGGATCCAAAATGGAGGCGGCCTCGGCGTTGCGTCCCTGCCCCTGGTAGATCTCCGCCAGAAGATAAAGCAACTCGGGATCCTTCGGCTGCCGCTCCAAGCAGCGGCGGCACTCCTGCTCTGCTTCCGTCAGCCGGCCGGTCGTCTTGAGCCATTGGGCCATTTGGCGGCGCAGGGTGTCCTGGTCCGGCTCCAGCTCCAGCACGCGCTGGCCATCCGCGATGGCTTCCGGCAACCGTTTCAGTCGCAGCCTCAGATCCATGCGCCGCCGGAACGGCTCGGCGTCGTTGGGTCGCAGGGCACACCAGCGTCCCAGCGAGAGCTCGGCCTCGGAAAGCTTGTTGGCCTCGAGCTGGCCCAGGGCGAGCGCTTTCACGATAGCGAGGTCATTGCCCTGGCGTTCCAGAACGCGTTGCAGCAGCGGTTCGGCCTCGGCGAAGCGTCCTTGCTGAGCGAGGCTCAGTGCTTCGCGGCGCTCTAGCCAACCGTGGAGCCACCACCCTCCGAGCAAAGCACTCGTCGCCAGGACGGCACCGGCCACGAAGACCAGGGCCAATTGCCAGTGCGGTCGCCGCCGACTCCGCAGCGGGCGTGCTGGACGGCGAAGCGGCCAGTCCTCGCGGGCATCTTTGGATCGCGTCATGGTGAGGTCCTATCCCGTGTCGGTGAGGGAAGGCATCAATCGTGGTCCAGCTAAACGTCCCGTCGTAACCAGTCCGCGGGAAGAGTCGGAAGCGACGGTAAGCCGTCGGAAAGCTCATTGAGCCAGCGATCGAATTCGGCCAAGGACGCCGGGTCGGCAGCCCTTGTCCCGGTGTCGCCGTTGACAGCCGGTGTATCCCGCGCCACGAGCTGCTGCACATAGGCTTCCAGGGTCTGCCCACTCTGGGCGGCTTGCGCTCGCAGCCACCGTTCGGTCTCCGGAGTCAGGTTCAGAGTGACAGTCATTTTAGCCTCGGTTCCAGGTTGTGTCCCATGAAGACCATTAGACTTTATCGGGAATAAGGTTTTCGTTAGGTTTTGAGCCGCCGCTTACGCTTCTCGCCTCGAACGTTGTGCAATCCACAGGCCGCTTCCATGACTGCATCTGACACGCCGTCCTTGGTATTACGCAAGACATCCTT
>JBGQLF010000645.1:0-6388 GCA_041499985.1 Gemmataceae bacterium | reverse complement strand
TCACTGAGGACCAACAGAGCGCCAGCGCTGTTCATCGCCCTGCCTGCTGGCCGCCTTGATAGAAACGGATTACCCCGGAAAAACCGGGGAATGAAGCGGCTTCTGCGAAGCCTTGAATAATAACCCGTTTTGTCAGGATGCTATTGTAGCCGCCGAGCACATGCGCGCAAATGCCATAGAAGTTCAGCGGAAAGACACTACCCTGGTTGTCCGCCCCCAGCGACAAGATTTTTTCTTCCAGGCCGTGGTTTGCCTGCGGGAAAATGTCGTCTTCCTAAGATAGATGCCATGCCGCCTGATCCATCGCAGGCCCTGGAGCCCTTCCGCTCGTACCTCGAGGTGCTCGCACGCGTTCACCTCGATCCGCGGCTGCGCGGCAAGCTCGACCCGGCGGACGTGGTCCAGCAGGCCTTGCTCCGGGCCTACGCCGCCTGGCCGGAGTTGAAGAACCCGGACCGGTCGGTGGTCGCCGCTTGGCTGCGGCGCATCCTCGCTCGCACCCTGGCCGACGTGGTCAAGCACTACGACCGGGACAAGCGGGCCGTGGACCTGGAGCGGTCGCTGGAGGCCGACCTGGACCAGTCTGCGTCTGGGCTGGCCGGGTGTCTGGCCGCCGACCAGACATCGCCGAGCCAGGCGGCCGAGCGCAATGAGGAACTGCTCCGCTTGGCCAACGCCCTGGCCGCTCTGCCCGAGCCGCAGCGTGAGGTCGTCGTCTTGAAGCACTTGCGCGGCTGGACCCTGCAACGGATTGCGGGCCACCTCAGCCGCAGTGTCCCGTCGGTGGCGTCCCTGCTGCGCCGCGGCCTGGAGGAGCTGCGCCGACGGCTGGCGCCGTAGGACGCCTGTTGTGGGGGCCAGTTTGCAACTTGCCCATGAACTGGGAGAGACCCATGCCTGTGGCGGAATTTTTTTAACTTGCGGTTTTGGCGTCCCGGAATTTTAAAAACTTGCCGCCACAAGAGGAAACCTATGACATACCCGGAAAAGATCCGCCGCAGAGACCTGCCGCACTGGGACGTGCCGCATGCGGCCTATTTCCTTACCTCCTGTTTGGAGGGAAGCATCCCGGCCCAGGGAGTGCTCGATATCGAGCGCTACCGGGCCGACCTGCACCGGCGGCCTCGCCCCGTGGAGAAAAGTGAGTCGGATTGGGCGGCGGACTGCTGGAAACGGGTGTTCGCGCGTGCCGAAACCTGGCTCGATAACCAGCCGGCAGTGCGCCATCTCGCCGACCCTCGGCTCGCTCAGCTCGTCGCAAACGCCCTTTATTTCTTCGCCGGCCAACGGTACGACTTGCTGGCTTTCGTGGTCATGCCCAGCCACCTGCACTGGGTCTTTCAACCGATCGAGGATTGGGTAAACCAAGTGGTGCTCAACGACCCAGAGCGGACGCCGCGCGAGCAGATTGTCCACAGTGTCAATCGTTTTACGGCCAGGGAGTGCAACAAGCTCTTGGGAGTCAGCGGCGCCTTCTGGCAGCACGAACCCTACGATCACTGGATACGCGATGCCGAGGAATTGGAGCGTATTATCCTCTATATCGAAGGAAATCCGGTGAAAGCCGGCCTGGTCGCGGCACCCGAGCTGTGGCCATTCTCCTCGGCCGGAGACCGCAAGCACACGCGAACCGAGATCGGAGTTCCGCTCTTGAGGACGGTCGACAGGCAAGTTACAAACTTGCCGCCACAACCATGAGGACCGACCCTGTGGGGGCAAGTTTGTAACTTGCCCGAAAGCCTGGACAAGTTACAAACTTGTCCCCACAAGTTACGGAGGACCCCATGCCCGACTCCAACGACTCGACCCCGTCCGGGGGCGACCCCCTCGATGCGGTCATTGCCGACTACGTGCAGCAGATCGAGGCCGGCGCCGTCCCGGACCGGGAGGCCCTGCTCGCCCGCCACCCTGACCTGGCCGAGCGGCTTCGCGCCTTCTTCGCTGACTACGACCGCCTCGACCGCCAGGCTGCCGACTTGCGCTTGTCCGCCGATCCCAACCGCACCACCGATCTGCCCGCCCCGGCCGGCGAACTGCCCCGCGTCCGCTACTTCGGCGATTACGAGCTGCTCGAGGTGATCGCTCGCGGTGGCATGGGGGTGGTCTATAAGGCGCGCCAGGTCAGCCTGAACCGGCTGGTGGCCCTGAAAATGATCCTGAAGGGCGACCTGGCCACGCCGCGCGACGTGGCCCGCTTCCGCGCCGAGGCCGAGGCCGCCGCCAACCTGAACCACCCGCACATCGTGCCGATCTACGAGGTCGGCGAACACGACGGCCAGCAGTATTACGCCATGCGCTACATCGAGGGCACGTCGCTGGCGCGCTATCCACGGTCTGACGCCCGCACCGAGACGCGGCTGCTGGCCGCGGTTGCGAGGGCGGTGCACCATGCGCACCGGCGTGGCATCCTGCACCGGGATCTGAAGCCGTCGAACATCCTGGTGGACCCGGCCGGCACGCCGTTCGTGGCCGATTTTGGGCTGGCCAAGCGGGTCGATGCGGAGCGCTCGCTGACCCCGTCGGGCGCGCTGGTCGGCACGCCGCGTTACATGGCCCCGGAGCAGGCAGGTGGGCGGAAGGATTTGACGGTGGCGGCGGACGTGTACAGCCTGGGGGTGGTGCTGTACGAGCGGCTGACGGGGCGAACGCCGTTCAGCGGGGAAACGGTGCTGGAGGTGTTGCGGCAGGTGCGTGAAGCCGAGCCGCCCCGGCCGTCGTCGCTCAGGCCCGGATTGGACCGGGACCTGGAGACCATCTGCCTGAAGTGTCTGGAGAAGGACGCGGCGAAGCGCTACGGGTCGGCGGAGGCGCTGGCAGACGACCTGGAGCGCTGGCTGCGGGGGGAGCCGATCCAGGCCCGGCCCGTGGGTCAGGCGGAGCGGCTCTGGCGCTGGTGCCGGCGGAACCCGGTCGTAGCAGGGCTGAGCGCCGGGCTGGCCGTGGCACTGCTGGCTGGCACGGCAATCTCCATTGCGTTCGCCGTGCGGGCCGAACACAGGCGGGAGCGGGCGGAGAAGGCGGAGGATGACCTGGAATGGGCCTTGGCCCGCAGCCTGGTCCGGCCGCTGAACCCAGAGGGTGGTGAGACGCTGAGCGAACCCGAAGCCGACGCGCTGTGGGAACTGGCTCAGAAGCCCGGCGACCGGTTCTGGTTGCGGTTCGCAGACGAGGCCACGCGCACGCCGCTGAGTGCCAGTCAATTCAGCGCTCGGGCCGAGCCGGCTCTCATTGCCGCCATCGGCCTGGACGCGACGAAACGCCAACAGATGGAAGAGCTGTTGGCAGAGCGGTTGCGCGCGACGGACCTCAGTATGGAGCAGCAAGTGGATCTGGCGATTGTCAGACTAGAACTGGGCGATCTGACACGGGCCAACGCGCGACGAGTCGCTGACATCCTGCTTCGGGTGCTGGCGCGCAAGGATACGGATACCACGAGTGTGCGTTACCTGCAAGTCGCCGCGAAGCTGGTGAAGTCTGCGGAGTGGCTGGAAACGCTGGAAACGACCGAGGCTGCCCGTGTGCTGGCCGAGGCCCTGGAGAAGGAGACAGAGTCTGGGGGACGGCAGCAGCTGGCGGCGGGACTGGTGGCCGTGGTAGCGCGCCTGCCACCGGCGGAGGGCGCCCGCGTACTCATGCAGGCCTTGGAGAAGGAGACATATTCTTGGCAACGGCAGCAGCTGGCGGGGGGTCTGGCAGCCGTGGCAGCGGGCCTGCAACCGGCCGAGGGCCCCCGTGTGCTCGGACAGGCCGCTCGTCTGCTCATGCAGGCCTTGGAGAAGGAGACAGATTCTTCGGCACAGCGGCAGCTGGCGGGGGGCCTGGCGGCCGTGGCGGCGGGCCTGCCACCGGCCGAGGCCGCCCAATGGTGCGAATCGGCAATCCAGAGACTCGAACTGGCCCATCCGCAAGATCAACGTCAATTGGAGAACACCATACCGAGACTGATAGTGGCACTCCCTCCGGAGCTTGCCCTTTTTTACTCAAAGAAATGGGCCTCGAAGCTTTGTTCGGGCCTGGATGTGAATGGGCATGGGGCGATGCGCGGCGCCCGTTGGGGTAGAGCCGTTCATATCGACAACCTGGATGCCTTCCTCATCGATGCCAGCCGGCCGGAGGTGAGCCGCCGTGCGACAGCGGTGGCAACAGCAATCGGGTTGTCCGGCAGCCAAGCGTTCAGGGCAGTCCCCTCCTTCGCGCCAGGCTGCGAACCCCTTCCCTGCTATCTGTCCACCCAGGACCTGGTCGAACTCCTCAAGATGCCGACCTGCTTCGACGAGGCCCGCAAGGTCGTCCTCAAGCACCTCGGCAACCGCTACGGCCGCCGCTTCGCCAACCACTGGGAGTTCGTCCGCTTCGCCCAGGACCAGCATCTCGACCTGGACTTCACCACGCCGCCGCAACGGCCGGCACAGCATGGAGGAGAAGGCGGCCCTTGGTGATTTCCAGGTGGTTCAACGAACCGACTTCGGTGCTTCAGCTAGGTAGCGGCAAGTGGGAGGTGCAGCGATGTCGATCCGCGTCCAATGTCCTGGTTGCGAGAAGAAACTGAAGGCCAAGGACGAACTGGCCGGCAAGCGGGTCAAGTGTCCAGGCCGCGGACAGGTGCTCGAAGTTCCCCGTGCCTCTGCTGCGTCCTTGCGGACGCGCCAGACAACCCCGTTGACGAGGAAGTCGTCCTCGGAGGGTCTCACCGGACGCGATACCGCTCGAGAGCATCGCGATTCAGTTCGATCCCCAGACCGGCCTTCGTCGGCAACGGCATGATCCCGTCCACGACTTGCAACTCTTCGGTGACGAGGGATGTGCGAATGAGCGACTCGGACAACTCGGCCGGGAGGAACTCGATGTAGGGACAGACCGAACAGGCCGCCGCCAGGTGGGCACTGGCGGCAATCCCGATGGCGCTCTTCCAGCAATGGGGCACCACCAGCCGGCCCCGGTCGGCCGCGAGCTGGCATACCTTCCGTGCCTCGGTGAAGCCGCCCACCCGGCCGACGTCGGGCTGCAACACGTCCACCTGACCGCGGTCCACGAGGTCCTGAAACTCGTAATGCGTGTTCTGCCATTCGCCGGCCGCGATGCGAATCGGGCTGGAGGCGTGCAAACAGGCATAGCCTTCCAGGTCGTCGATATCGAGCGGCGTCTCGATGAAATACAGATCGTACGGCTCTAGTTGCCGCAGCACGCGCAGCGCCTGCTTGGCATCGGACCAGGCGTACGCCACGTCCACCATCAGCACCATGTCCGGTCCGACCGCGGCGCGGCACTCGGCGACCAGATCCACGACGTTCGCGTCGTCCTCCTGGAGTCCGTTGTGACTGTAGGGACCGTTGATGCACACCTCCAGCTTGGCGGCCCGAAAACCGAGTTCCTGCGCGCGACAGACCTTCTGAAGCAGCGACGCGCGATACTCCGCCAGCGTGGCGCCGTCCGGCAACAACGAGGCATAGGGCGTGATGTGGGAGCACCGGGGACCGCCGAGCAATTCGTACACCGGCACGCCAAGCGCCTGGCCGCGGATATCCCACAGGGCCATGTCGATCGCCCCGAGGGCGCAGATCAGCGCGCCGCGGCGGCCGGTCATCTTCGAGCCGGCATAGAGCCTGTTCCACACCGCCTCGACCGGCAGCGGGTCGAGGCCGAGCAACATGTCTTGCAACCCCCGGGCCATGCAGTGCGTCCCGCGCGCACGAATGCACTCGCGGGCCACCCAGGGGTTGGTGTCCGTCTCGCCGATTCCGATCAAGCCTTCATCCGTGTGTACCTCGACGACCAGGTTGTCTTGGGCGGAGGAGCATGCCGCGGAATCATAATCGGGCACGAGCAGGACGTGACAGTCAATGCGGACAATCTTCATGTGCGGCTCGGTGGTCCTCTCCTACATGTGCCCGGTGGCGTTGGCTGTTCCGTGGCGACAAGCGTCCCGCTTGTCTGCCCGAAGAGAGTCAGCAAGCGGGACGCTTGCTGCTACGGGGAACCGGCCACCTTCATCAGGTGCATGTATCAGGCCAACAAATCTTCGATCACCCGCGCCCGGGTGACGCCCGGGTCGGTCAGGCTATCCTCGCGTCCTTCGTGAGGATAGGTGAGTTGCTCATGATCGAGTCCCAGGGCGTGGAGCAGCGTGGCGTGGAGATCGGCGACGCGGACCACCTGCTGGACGGAACTGTACCCGAAGTCGTCGGTGGCGCCATGAACCGTGCCCTTCTTGAAGCCGCCGCCGGCTAACCACAAGGAGAAGGCGTGCCGGTTGTGGTCGCGCCCGTCGGCGCCCTGCGAAACCGGCAAGCGGCCGAATTCGCCGGTCCAGAGTACGATCGTGGAATCGAGCAGGCCGCGCTGTTTCAGGTCCGTCACCAGGGCGGCACTCGGCTGATCGGTGCGCGCG
>JBGQLF010000644.1:0-6390 GCA_041499985.1 Gemmataceae bacterium | reverse complement strand
CCGAGTGCTCAGGGCTAAACTGGAGGTGATTTCTTCCCCGCGAGACTCGCTAACATCTTCTAACCACATTGGAGCTTGCCATGGGCCAACAGACCTTGGTGGAGATGGACCGGGAACTATCCTGCGGGTCAGCCAATGTTGTCCTCAGCGGTGGGCCTCTTGCCCTGCCTGAAGTACTGGCCGTGGCGCGCCACGATGCCCGAGTGGACTTCACGGAAGATCCGGCCGTCCGCACGCGCCTCGCCGACTGCCACGAGCACATGCTGGCCAACATCCGAGATGGTGTCCCAATCTACGGCTGCAACACGTTCTACGGCGCCCGCGCCGCGACCCGCGCCGACACGGCTTCCGCGGCCCAGCGGCTCGAAACCGCGCGGGCCATCTCCAGCGGCCTCGCCTTCGTGGATGTTGGCGTCGGCCCCGTGTTCCCCAAAGAGGTGGTGCGGGGCGCGATGCTCATCCGGGTCAACATGCTGCTGCACGGCGTCAGCGCCGTCAAGCTCGCCGATCTGGATCTCTACCGCCGGCTACTGAACGGTCGCATCACGCCCGTGGTCAGCCAGTACGGCGGCCTCGGCGCCTCGGGGGACCTGGCCCACAACGGCCGCGTGCTGAGCGTGCTCCGCCAGCTGGACGGCGCCCAGGTCTGGGACCGCGCCGGCCAGGTGTGCGACGCCGCCGAGGTGCTGGGTGACGAAGGGATCCCAACCCTGGAGCTGGACCCCAAGGCCGGCCTGGGGTTGACCAACGGCGACAACTTCTCCTCATCGCTGGCCGTCCACATCGCGGCGGACACCCTGGAGACGCTGCTCCTCGCTGGCGTCCTCGGGGCGATGATGGTGGAGGTCTTGCGGGGCAGCACGCGCTCGTTCCACCCATTGCTCGACACCGTCCGGCCGCACGCCGGCCAACGGGAGGTGGCGGCGCTGTACCGCTACCTCCTCGCCGGCAGCCGACTGGCCTACCAGGAGATGACCGGCCACCAGCCGCGGGAGCCCGGCGTGAGCGTGCAGGACGGCTACTGCCTCCGCGGCATCTCCCAGTACCACGGCGTCAACTTCGAGAAGGTGCAGTCCGCCCTCGCCATCCTGACGACCAACATCAGCTCCGTCTCCGACAACCCCCTCTGGGTCGCCCCCGAGTTCGCTACTCCGGGCGAGGCGCCCTGGCAATGGGTGAGTGGCGCCAACTTCCTGGCCATGCACGTGGCAGAAGTCCTCGACGGCCTCCGCAAGGTCCTGACCCAGATCGTGAAGCTCAACGACCGCCACCTGGCCCGGCTGGTCAACCCACAGCAGAACAACGGTCTGCCGCCCAATCTGTCCGATCCCGCCGCGGTCACGCAATGCACCTTCAAAGGGGTCCAGATCCAGGCCGGCATGTTCGACGTCTACTCGTCGCTGCTGTCCATCCCGGTCACGACCTTCTTCGGCGTTCACGAGGAAGGGAACCAGGATATCACCGCCCACTCGCTGACGTCCGGCATCCTCGCCCTGGAGAACCTCCGGCTGGCGCGGTACTCGCTCGCCCAAAACCTCCTGGCGATCGCGCAGGCGGTGGACCTCCGCGGCGGCCCATCAAAGCTGTCGCCGCGAACCCAGCCCGTGTACCGGTTCGTCCGGGAGCGGGCGGCTTACGTCAAGGAGGAGAGGCCACTGCACCGAGACATCGAGGGGTTGTACCAAACGCTGACGAACGGTGAACTCGCCACGCTGGTGCGGGCGGAAGTCTTGGCGGAGTTCGGGTCAGCGATGGGGCGTCAGGGACAGTACTCGGTACGCGGTACTCAGTACTGGGTACTGTGTACTGACTCGGCGCACCCTACTGCTGCTCTTCCAGTTCGGCGAGCAGTTTCTGGAAATCGGGGCGGGACCGGATCGGGTCGAGGTCCCGATCGGTCTCGAGATGGTCTAACCTTCCCGGACTGTGGAAATGCCCGGCTGCCTTAGCCAACGCCAGCAACTCGACGGCGCGCGCCCCGTAGCGCTCGGCAACTTGCTCCTGCTCGGCCGGGGGAAGCCACGTATCCTGGCGCGCGGCGGCCGCGCACAGCGCATGGACGTAGGCAAAATTGTAAAGGTTCAGGCCCTGGGTATGCCCTTCCGCTACCAGGGCCTCCGCTTCTTGCGTGGCCCGCGCGTGCTCCCCCACACGGGCCAGGGGCGGCGGGCGATACAGCCGCATCCGGATGTCGCTTTGCCCTTCGGAGACGGCGAGCAGGCGCTTCCAATCCCGGGTCGCCTCCTCCACGCGGCCCAGGCTCTTCAACGTGAGGCCATGGCCAAACAACGCATTGAACAAATTGAACCGGATCTCGGTGTCCCGCGGCTCGCGCTCGAAGGCCGGTTCGAGGATGTCCAACGCCCGCTCATACCAGGGGAGCGCCCCTTCCGAGTCGTGGCGGTCCCGGGCCAGCTGCCCCAGGTTGGCGCAGGTGCCACTGACGTCCGTGGCATAGACAATCACCTTGGGGTGTTCCTGGAGGAGCCTTTCGTGGATCGCCAGGGCCTGGCGGTAGGCCTCTTCCGCTTGCGCGTATTCCCGCAGGTGCCAGTACACCAGGCCGAGGTTGTTGTAAGCCTTGGCCAGAAGCTTGGCATTGTCCAGGGTATCCGGATGATCGTGCGCCAGCCGCTGGCTGATCGCGATCGCCTTCTGGTAGGCCGCCACGGCCTGGGGCCGGCGCTCCAAAGCGTTGTACACCGGGCCTAGGTTGAGGTGAATTCCGGCCAGAATTCTTTGGTAGTCCGCGTTCTCGGAGTGATCGCGAAGCAGCCGCTCCGCCAGGTCGAGTCCCTTGAGGCCAGCTGCTTCGGCCCGGTCGAGTTGGCCCATTCGTCGATACAAAATCACCAAATTACTATGAGTCTTGGCCAGCAAGTGCCGATAGTCCGCGTTGCCCGGATAAGCCTCAACCAGGGGTTGCTCCACTTCCAGGGACCGCCGGTAAGCCGCCTCTGCCTGGGCCATCCGGGTGCTGAACAGATACAAATAGCCGAGGTCGTGGTGGCATTTGGCCAGGTCGTGGCGATATTGGGGTTCGCCAGGAAACTCCGCCGCCAGTTGTTCGTGAATGGCCAGGGCTTGCCGCCCGGTTTCCTCGGCGCGATCGATCTGCCCCAGCAGTTCATAAATCGTCGCGGTTCGTCCGTAGGCCCGCCCTGTCTCCTGACGAATGGCCGGATCGGTGCTTTGCTCCTGGAGGAAACCGCGGTAGAACTCCAGGGCGTCCTCCAACAGCTTGCGCCGTTCCTCCTCCATCTGCGGGATGTGGGTCAGACGGTTCTGGCCGACGCGCGTCAGCATGCGGTCCACGGCCTCCAGGGCTTTTTGGTAATGGCCTTGCGCCCGGGTCCGCTGCCGGTCCGCCTCTTCCCGCTCCTGATCGGCCTTGGTCTTCTCCGCTTCCGCCCGCTGCCATTGCCAGGCGACGGTGAGGAACCCCGTGAGGAACAGCACCAGCGACAGGCCGCACAGGCTGGCCACTATCCGGTTGCGCCGGCACCATCTCCAGAGATGCTCGCGCCAGGTGGTGCGCCGGGCCTCGATCGGCTTATCCGCCAAGAAACGCCGCAAATCTTCGGCCAACTTCCCGGCCGAGGCATAGCGCTGTCCGGGTTCCTTGGCGATGGCCTTGTGAACGATGGTCTCCAGGTCCCGCGGAATGCGGCGGTCCAGCCGGCGCAAACGCGGTGGCTCCTCTGTGGTGATCTGCTGGAGCAGATGGACCCGCTCTGTCCCCTCAAATGCCGGACGGAGCGTCAGGAGCTCGTACAGCGTCAAGCCCAGGCTGTAAAGGTCACTGCGCGGATCGGATTGGCCGCTCAACCGTTCCGGGGCCAGGTAACGCAGGGTACCGACGATATCACCGGTGTGGGTCAGATCGGGCAAGCCCTCGGCTTTGGCCAAGCCGAAATCGGTCACCCAAACGGTACCCTGCATATCGAGCATCAGGTTGGACGGCTTGATATCTCGATGCTGGATGCCCTGGCCGTGCATGTAGGCCAGGGCATCGGCTGCGTCCACGCCAATGCGGGCCACGCTGTGAAAGTACCGCTCATCGGATTCCGACCAGCTCGACAGCGTGGTGGCTGCGAGGCGGATATCGGTAGACGCGGAACCGCGCGGGCTGGCCGCTTCCCGGGAGGGACACACCGGGACCTGTACCTCCGAAGGAGGCGGCGCAAGTGCTGGCACCGCTTCTTGTGGTAGGCCCCGCGAGCCGAGCGGGGCCGGTCCGGCTCGGCTCGCCGGACCTACCTGGCGGGAGGCCGCCCCGGCTAGCGCGAATTGGCCGCTGCACAGGGCCTGCGCCAGGCTACTCGCGCGCGCACGGGACACATCGTCCGAGTGGCCTGCTAGGGCCGGCTTGTCCGCAGGGGCGGGTTCTTTCTGGTGCCGCAGCCGTTGAACTTCCTGCAACACTTGGTGGAGACCCTGGCCCTGGATAAACTGCATGGCATAGTAGTGAACGCCCTCCTGCTCGCCGACGCCGAAGACCGGCACAATGTTGGTATGGTGCAGCCGGGCCACGGCCTTGGCCTCGCGACGGAAGCGCTCCAGTTGAGTGTGGTCCAGCACCACCTGCACGGGCAGCACTTTCAAGGCGACATGCCGGCCCAGGGATTCTTGCTCCGCCTCGTAGACGACTCCCATGCCGCCGCGGCCCACCTCACGCAGGAGGCGGTACTCGCCCAGCTGCCGCGGCGCCTTGGGAGCAGCCACACCGGCTGGCTTTTCCGGGCCCGGCCCCAATTCTTCCATCAGGACCAGTGCCTGGAGAACCTCGCCGATCTGGCTGGCGAGCTCGGGATAGCGTTGCGCGTACTCCGTCACCAACGGCCGCTCGCCTCGGCGGTAGCGGGCCACAAACTCGTCTGCCAGTTGATCAATGGGGTGCCGCGCGGAGTGCTCACTGGTCATGGTCCTATTCCTTCCAGGCCGCCGGGCAAGCTGGTGAGGATCTCCTTCAGCCGCAACAGGGCCCGTGCGTAGCGCTGGCTGGCAGCGGATTCGCGGAGGCCCAACACCTTGGCCGTCTCGCTATTGGTCAACTGCTCGAAGTGCCGCAGCGCCAGCACTTCGCGGTCCAGCGGGTCCATGCTATTCAGTGCCTCCTGGAGGCGGATCTGGCGCTCGGCACGCATCGCTGCTTGGCTGGGCGTCGTGTGATGCCCCAGGAGCCGCGCCGCCAGCTCGGCTGAGGACACCTCCGGCAGCGCCCCGCGGTACAGTGACATTTCCCGGCCCGCCGCTCGCATGTGGGCCCCGAGGTGCCGGCGGTGCAGCACCAACAGCTTCTGGGCGGTCAGAAAGCGCAGCCAGAGAAAGAACGGCATGTCCGGATCCTGGACATAGTCGGCGAAGCGTTCGAGCGCCTCGATGTAGGCTTCCTGGATCACATCGGACGGGTCGAGTCGGCCCTGGAGCCGCCGATCCAGGCGCAAGCGGACCATGAGCTGAAGCCGTTCGCGGTGTTGGGTGAACAGGTTGTTCAGCGCACGCTGATCGCCGGCCCGCGCTTGCCGGAGCAGTTCTTGAGTCGTTGCCGAGTTTTCGGACTGGTCGTGTGCCATAGGCTACTAGCTACGCACGAAACCGTGTTCGTGACAAGGAAAAAATGAGCCTGGCTTCTGCCTCTCGGGCCAACCAGGCCATGCTTGTTATTTGAGCCCGACGCGCCAGCGAGGGGGGAGGAGTCTCGTCCTCGCTGGCGCGTCGGGCTCAGAAGCCGTCGTCCATTAGGAAAGGGCAGCCACCCCAGCCAGCCGAGGGTGCGAGGACAAGGTCACGCCCTGACGCCCCAGGTACTCTTCCGAGGCGACGAAGCTAGCCAGAGCGGCTTCTTCGGACGCCCCCCGTTGCAGGGCGACGACCTCCGCACGCAACCCCGTGGGGTCGGCCGCGCGCCCCAGGAACCGCTGGTAGAAGCCCTCCACCAGGCTAGCCCGATATTCGTCGCTATTGAAGACGGCCTCCACGACCTGCTGGCGTGGGGCCTCCTGGGCCAGCGCCACACGAAACGCCGCCCCGCCGGTCGGATCGACCGAGCGACCCAGCGCGTCCGCATACAGGGCGTCGAGGAAGCCCGCGCTACTCTCGCCGCCGCGCGCCTGAAAGTATTCCGGCGAGGCCGCGATCTCCGCCCGCACCTGCGCCAGCGTGCCGCCCACTGTCAAGAAACGGAGCCAGGCCGCGAGCCCTTCCGACTCAGCCGGGCGGTGCAGTAAGGTGCGGTACAGATCTTGCACTTGATTCGTCCGGTACTCCGGACTGTTCACGATGCCCCGCACGACGCCGGCACCGCTCGCGCCTTGGTCCAACAAGCCGCTCCAGAACCGTAGGCCAGCTGGGTCCACCTCGCGCCCCAGCGCGTCGCGGTAGACCTGG
>JBGQLF010000643.1:0-6398 GCA_041499985.1 Gemmataceae bacterium | reverse complement strand
CTTGAGCGGGCAGCGATTGCCCTGCCAGTAATCGAGGCAGATCAACCCCTCGGAACCCGGCGGCACCGCGGCGGCCTTGGCATCGAGCACATCGTAGACATTGCGGCCGGTTCGTTCGGCCTCGGCCGCCTCGTTGCCGGCAAAATGCTGGCGATACCAGTTCACGATCGACCCGGTTGCCGTCTGGCCGCCTTCGAGAGTATAGAGGCCTTCTATGACGGCGTCGGGGTAACAGCCGAGCATGCCACTGCCGAACAGGGCGCGCGGAGACATGGCTAGATGGCAAGTACTCGATCCCATGATCATCGCCAGATCACCGGCACCTACGGCCCCGAGGCCCAGCATGCCCAGGTAGGCATCGATGCCGCCCTGGGCCACGGGCGTTCCCGGCCGCAAGCCCAATTCCTCGGCCGCCTGTGCCTGTAAGCGCGACTCGCCTTTGCCCAGTGGCACGACACGGCTGGGCCATTTCGCCGGCAGATCCTCCAAGTCGTTGCGACGGAGCAAGCTCGGACTCCAGCCACCGTCGGGACGAGCATAGTTCCATTTGACCGTAACGTTGTTGAGCGACAGCGACCACTCGCCGGTGAGCCAGTACATGAACCAGTCCGTACACTCCACCAAGCGTTCGGCTTGGGCATACACTTCCGGCAGATGACGCTTGAGCCAGAGCGCCTTGGGGAGCATCCATTCCGGCGAAACCACGCGCGAGACATAGCGCAGGATCGGGTCGGTGGTCGTACAGATTTGCTCTGCTTCGCGAAACGCACGCTGATCCATCCAGAGCAGCGCCCGGTGAAGGGGCGTGCCATCGAGGCGGCAGGGGAGTACCGTGCAAGCCGTGCAATCGAGACCGATCCCGATGACGTCCGTGGGCTTGGCGCCGCTTCGCGCCAGCGCTTCTGGGACGGCAGTCCGCGCGGCTTGCCACCACTGGAGGGGATCCTGCTCGGCCCAGCCGGGCTGTGGATGGGTTGTCTCCAGGGGAGCTGTGGCGAAGGCGCGGCATTCGCCCCGGGCATCGGTCAGAGCCACCCGCAAGCTCTGCGTGCCCACGTCCAGACCGAGGAACAGAGGAGAGGAGCTGCTCATGGACTGATTTCGTCTGCGAGCCTACGCTGAGAACGTAGACGGGGTGCAGACCCACGACCGACGGCGAAGCGATCAGGTTGACCCAAGCCCAAAGCGCCAGCGCGGGACGTCCCGCGCTGGCGCTTTGGGCTTGTGCCGAAGGCCCTTCGCCTTTGCGGTTAGGGCTGCTTAACCGGAAGTTGCGTAGGCTCCGGTTCCGTCTTCTTCTCGAGCGGTGGTGGCGGCGCGACCGCGGCGGGTGGCAAAGCTAGCGCGGGAGCCGTCGGCTGGGTCCTCAGCTCCGCCTGTTGCTGGTCTGGGCGCGGTACGATAGGCGCTTCCCGATTGAGGAAGAGCGTCTCGCCACCCTTGATCGTCACCATCGACTTGAAGACCTCGTCGGAGATGTTCTCGGCCACGAAGCGCACCGAGCCATCCGCCATGATGACGTAGGTCCCCTTCTTGCCATTGTACTGTGTGGACACGAACGGCTGCACGCTGCGGGTCTCGGGCACCCCCTGCACGGTGCTGCCACCGCTAGCCATCCACGGCCGTTTGAACGTAGGTGGGACCTGAGCCAGGGCGATGGTGTTGGACAGCCCATCGGCAACGTCCACCAACCGGGTCTCGCGATCGTAGCCAAACATGCCTAGCTTCGGGAGCGCGGCCGGATCGTTGGCCGAATACTCGGCAGCATCCAGGCCAATGCCTGCGAGCCCGACGAAGTGTGTGGCTCCGACCT
This sequence comes from Gemmataceae bacterium, assembly GCA_041499985.1. Lineage (GTDB taxonomy): Bacteria > Planctomycetota > Planctomycetia > Gemmatales > Gemmataceae > JBGQLF01. Next base: position 4,585 of record JBGQLF010000643.1, on the reverse strand, counting down.
TTTCCCTGAGGCCCGGATACTGCACCCACCAGCTGTCTTGTGGATATTGCGCATCCACGAACTGCGGGACCAGCGTCGTCGCGAAGCCGAGGTTTTCCGGATCGCGCCAGGCTCGGTCCCGGTTGATGCGGCGGTACATTTCTTCCTGACCCAGATAGGGCAACAGTTCTGCCATCCAGCTAATCCTTAGATCCGGAGGATAGGGCCGGCCCGCTCGCGTGCTCTCAATCCGCCGTTCCAGTGTGCCCCGCGGGAACTGTTGGCGACTCTCAGACAGGGCACGGAGAGCTGCCGCCAGGTCGTGAAGGCGGTTCTGCCCGCCGACCATATCCACGCGTCCCTTCAGCTGCCGCATTTGTGGCGAAATCAGGGCCATCATCTTGTCATAGGCCTTCTGATCCATGAGATAGTGCACGGTGAGGACGACGACCTTGTCCTGAAGCTCGACCTGCACCGTCGAGGTTGGCGGCTTCTCCTCCCCCAACGGGCCGCCGAGTGCTCCGAACCCGCCAGGGCCGCGCGGCATGCCGATTCCCGCCCCGGGACCACCCTCCATCGCTGGGGCGCCTGCTCCGCCGGCCCGGCCGAAGCGTCCTGCCCCCCCGCCTACTCCTCCCGGACCCATTCCACCCGGTCCCGCCATCTCCCCCCCCCGTGACATGCGACCGGCCATGCCGCCGGGTCCCATGCCGCCGGGTCCCATGCCGCCCGGTCCCATGCCGCCCGGTCCGGCCAGGCCCTGATTGGGATCTGGCTGATCCGTGACGACTTCGAATTTCGTATCCAGGAATTCACTCAGACCCTTGGCCAGATCCGCGGCACCATCTTGCAAGTGCTTGTTGAAGGTGCGCCCCGCGTCAAGGGTCTTTGCTTCCAAACCTAGTGAAAACGTGGCACCGTCCTGGAGTGCCAGCGCCATGCCGAAGATGTTAAGATCGTTCGCTTGTTTCACGCCCGCGGCTGGAGCGAGCAACATCGCCGCCTTGGCGGGCGGGCTCGCCAAAATCGAAGGCATGTTCAAAGCGGCGCTCAGAAGCACCGTGCCCTTACTCTCCAGGCGATCGAGCATCATCTTCATAGCCGGATCGATGGTCAAGTACGCACGGGACGGCGCGATGCCGGAGCCATCCGAGTCACTACCACTGCCACCGACTGCACCGGGTGAAGCACCCCCTGGACCGCCTTTGCCGGCCGCCATGGCGCCCTCAGCACCTCCTGCACCCCCAGGCCCCGCTCCAGCTGCCATCATGCTCGGAGGGCCTCCCCGACCGCCAGGCCCCCTGCCTTCTCCACCGCCGTCCCGCCCCTCCGGCGGCTTGCTGGCTGGTTCAGCAGACGGCGGCGCGGTCTTCACCTCAGGGCGACCGTTTACTTTCAGGAAACTCTTCATCGAGACCGGATCGGACAGGACCAGGGTCTGTGCATCAGGGAAGCGCACCGCCCACATGGTGGTCTGGGCCCCTTGGGGGGGAACCTTCAACGCGGGGATGGCACTCTGCACCATCTGCATGATGGTTTTCGATACCTTGCTGGCATCGAACTGGAAATACTCCTGTCCCTGGATCGGGCTCTCCGGCCCCGGCTTCACGCCAAAGGCATTTTTCACACCATCGACTGGAAACGGCCTCGTCGAATGGAGGACCCAGAAACTGCTGCTCTTGGCTGCATTACCCGTCAGCAGCACTCGATCCAGATCGGCCAGGTGGAAACCGAGCGTCTGATCCAAGACATCCCGACGGAATGCCCCCGCACTCTCGAAGGCGGCCCGACCGACTGGGCTGCCCAGAACCTCGCGGAAATTGATATTGATGATCACGTCCGAGTCGTTGGGTAGCAGGTTGGTCGCCAGATCAGAATCACGCGATAGCACCGCTGGAGACTTGGCGTCCTTCGGCGCTTCTCCCGCGCCTTCGGCTGGCGCAGCTGCGTCGGCCACCGGTGCGGTAGCACCAGCCGCGGGTGCGGCGCCGCCGCCACCACCACCCGTTGTACTGCCACTCTCGCTGCTGTTGAACATGAAGAATCCGACCACACCGAGCAGCACGATTCCCACCAAGCCAAGCACCAAACCCACCACGAGCTTCGGGGACATGCCGGCGGCTTTGCGACGCCCTTTCTTCGGCGTCGCTTCGGCGTCGTCGGCATCACTGCGCGAGCGCTTGGAGCCCGGCTTCCCGGCTGCCTTGCCTCCAGCCGGAAGCTTCGCAGTCACTGCCTCCGTGGGCTTCCCCTTCGATCTCTTGCTCGCCGGCTCGGCAGCCTCCTCTTGCTCATCCGCGGCGGCGCTTGGCTCTTCTACGACGAAGCGGTATTTGCACTTAGGGCAATCGATCTTGCGACCGATCAGATTCGCATCCCGGATCGGCACCCAGGCCTCACAGCTGGGACACTGCTGCTTGAACGAGGACATCGCCATGATAAACTCTCCGCAAATCAGTGCGCGGTCATTGCTGTCGTGAGAGGGCTTTCCAGTGGAAGACAAGACTTCATCATAAACGCAATGGATGCGGGAATGCAAAGAATAAACGAAGTGGAACGGATATTTGTGGGGATCAGGGATCAGGGATCAGGGATCAGAAGCTAATATCCAGTTCTCGGTACCGACTCCTGAGTCCTGAGTCCTGATCCCTGACTCCCGATTGACCCAATTGCCGTACCGGGGTATATAGTCGGGCCGGGTGGCACGGAGCCGCCGCCGGTGGGCCCAAGGGATCTCGACCAATGAGCTTCTTTCCGCGCGACCTGGCGGCTCCCCCAGCCGAATCGGGGCCGGTTATCGAGTGGGAGGAGCCGGATTGCTTGCTCTGCGGCGGCCGGCACTGGTCGCCGTTGGTCGAAGCTCCAGACGCCATTCTCGGCGGCAGCGGACTCTGGTTCGCGGTTGTCCAGTGCCAGGACTGCGGCTTGTGCTTCACCAGTCCTCGGCCCGCAGTGCACTGCATGGGCCAGTTCTACCCGGATGCCTACGGTCCCCACTACCCCCCTGGTCGTGGACGCCAGACCCCCTGGTTGCTGCGGCGTCTCCCCTCCTGGTGCAGGCCGTTCGCGGAGCGCCAGGTGCTCCCCTGGCACGGTCAAGGCCGGCTCCTCGACTTTGGCTGTGGCGGCGGCGAATTCCTGGAACGCACGCACCGGCAGGGATGGCACGTCATCGGTGTCGACGTCTCGGCGGTGGCGGTTCAGCGCGTGCGCTCGCAGCTCGGCCTGCGCGCCCTCGTGGGCAGTTTGCCGCATCCTGAGCTGCGGCCGGCTAGTTTTGACGTCATCACCATGGTACATTCCCTCGAACACGTGCACACGCCCCTCGAGATCCTGCGCCAGGCGCACCGGCTCTTGGTCCCGGGCGGCCAACTGCTGGTGATCGTGCCCAATATCGATAGTCTGCCGTTTCGCTGGTTCGGCTCCGCCTGGAATGGATTGGACCTGCCTCGCCACCTGACGCACTTCGCCCCCTGGACGCTCCAGCTGCTGCTCGAACGAGCCGGATTTCGGGTTGGTCCAATCCGCATGGTGCGCCATAGCCATTGGTTGCGCAAGTCGGCCCAGCTCGCCGCGACCCAACTTCGAGGCTGGCACTGGCAGCGCTGGCTGAAGGCGAAGCCCCTCTCCCGGATCGCGTCTTGGTACTGCTACCTAACGGCCCAATCGGACTGCCTGATGGTCACGGCCGTGCGCTAAGTTTTCGATACGCCCCTCACCTTGCGCCAGCAACGATCCTTAACACCCCACCCCACGCCGCCCCATCCACACGGACCTCCTGGCACTTTTTGGCTAGAAAACCGGCGGCACTATCATCTTGCCTTCCAAGAAGTTAGAACCCCCCGGACAAAAACCAGTCCCGCTGCCTTGGGGAGAGCAACTCGTCGTGGCATGGCATGTGCATTACTGGATCGGCAACTACGGCCCGACGGAGAGGAGGTGTCGCACATGGCCTTGCCTGGCCCGTTGCCAGATTCCGTCGCAGGGGGGCGGAAGTGGTCTTGGTGCGTGCCTCCTTTTCGCCGGGCCGTCGTCTTCCTGTAAACCCCGCCCGACCGGAACAAGAAGGGAGGGGAATGGAGCTCACGCTTCTTTCCCCTCCGCGCTTTGCCATCAGAACAAGAGTAGCCCCTGGAGTCGATTTCTCGGCCTGGTTCAAAGGCAGGTAATAGGATTGTGGCGGCAAGTTTGCAACTTGCCGGTGGGCCTCGGCAAGTTGCACTTGCAAACTTGCCGCCACAATGCTGGTACCCAGAACACAGCCGATCTGAACCATGCCGAATTCTCGCCTTGCCGAGCAGTGGTGACGTAGACACTCCTTGAGAGGGATGGAGTGGAACAGACTGAGCACCTGGGAAGCGACTGGCGTTTCGGTTCGGTTCCACGCCTTCGCGTGCTGGAATTGGTGCCACGGCACGCCGCTACGTTCCACGGCAAGCGCCGACAAAGGTTGCTGCGGTCGATTTCCTGACTCTCCTGAGGTGCCTGCGCGAGCTTTGCGATCCCGCGCGAAAAAACGTCGCAACTTGCAGAGGGCCGGGTTGTCCTCCATGTTTAAGGAGAGGGCGTCGAGGGCGTCCTCCGACTGCATGCGGAATAGGGCCGT
>JBGQLF010000642.1:0-6398 GCA_041499985.1 Gemmataceae bacterium | reverse complement strand
GCAGAGTTGCGAAACCAGGGACGAGATCCGAACGCCATCCTGGAGTTGTGGCCGCCACCCGGAGCCACTGCGGCTGAATCCATCGCCAGGGAAGATGCCTGGGCTGCGGAGAGTGTCCGCTACCTGCGCCGGCTGGTTCCCGAATGAAGAAAGCCCCACAACTGGGGATCGAACAAGCAACCGGGTATCCCGTGCTGAAACCTCTCCTGGGAAACGAACGATGATCCGACCTTGCTTCAAGCCGCCGCGAACGTTCTCCGGAGGCCGAACCTCCCTTATCCTCCGGGCCTTCGTTGTCCTGGCCGGCCTCCTGTTGACACCCGCCTCCGCGAGCCTCGCCCGTGCCGCGGACGAGTCGGCAGGAACCGGAAAGCCCTTCGTCTGGCAGACCGCCGCACCCGAGAGTCAGGGCCTGTCCCGGGAGAAGCTCGACGCGCTCAAGGACAGCTTGGCGGCCAAGAACACCAAAGCGTTCCTGGTCATTCGCAACGACCAGATCGTTTACGAATGGTACGCGGCGGACCACGGCCCGGCCAAGACGCATTCCACGGCGTCGCTGGCCAAAGCGCTTGTCGGCGGCCTGGCGCTCGGCGTCGCACTGAGCGATGGCCGCATTGCACTGGACGACAAGGTGGCCAAGTACATTCCCCAGTGGAAGGATGACCCGCGCAAATCGAAGATCGAGATTCGGCATCTCGGCTCACACACCTCGGGACTCGCGGATGCGGAGCAGGATCGGCTGCCGCACGAGAAACTAACCGGCTGGAAAGGCGTTTTCTGGAAACGGCTGCAACCGCCCGACGATCCGTTCACCCTCGCGCGCGATCAGACGCCGATGTTGTTCGAGCCGGGCGCGAAGTTGCAATACAGCAACCCCGGAATCGCCCTGCTCTCCTATGCGGTCACGGCCTCGTTGAAAGACGGCCCCCAGAAGGACCTTCGTACGTTGCTCCGTGAGCGTGTCATGCGGCCCATCGGCGTCCTCGACACGGAATGGTCGATCGGCTATGGCACAACGTACAAGGTCGATGGCCTGCCTCTGGTGGCCCCCTGGGGCGGCGGCAGCTACACGGCCCGCGCGGTAGCGCGGATCGGCCGACTGCTGCTCCGCGACGGCGACTGGGACGGAACACGCCTCCTTAGCAAGGAAGCGGTCCGCCAGATCCTTGCGAGCGCCGGCTTGCCGGGGGACTGCGGCATGGGGTGGTGGACGAACGCCGCCCAGCGGTATCCCAAGCTGCCGAAGGATGCCGTCTGGGGAGCCGGGGCCGGCGATCAGGTCTTGCTGGTAATTCCGAGTTTGAACCTGATCATGGTCCGCAATGGGGCAAGCCTTGTGCCTCCCCTCGTGCCCGCAGGGGACACCAGGCCGATCGATGCCCTCGTGGAGTTTCACGATCCCCGCACGAAGGTTTTGTTCGAGCCGCTGATCGAAGCGTTTACCGGGGACGTTCCCGCAAAGACCGGCGCGGCTCCGTATCCACCGAGCCGGGCTATCAAGCGTATCGACTGGGCCCCGCCGGAGACGATCCTCCGCAAGGCCAAGGGCAGCGACAATTGGCCGCTCACCTGGGCCGACGACGACCACCTCTACACCGCCTACGGTGACGGCTGGGGCTTCGACCCCAGGGTGCCCGAGAAACTGAGCCTGGGCATCGCCCGCATCGAGCACGGGCCGGCTGACTTCACAGGCATCAACGTCCGCTCGCCGAGCATCGAGCAGAAGGGCGATGGGAAGGCCGGCAAGAAAGCGAGTGGCCTGCTCATGGTGGACGGCGTCCTCTACTTATGGGTGCGGAACGCCGGCAACGCCCAGCTCGCCTGGTCGAACGATCATGGCAAGGCGTGGATGTGGAGCGACTGGAAGTTCACGACCAGCTTCGGCTGCCCCACCTTCCTCAACTTCGGCAAGAACTACGCCGGTGCCCGGGACGATTACGTCTACGTCTACTCCCACGATCAGGACAGCGCCTATCTGCCTGCCGATCGGATGGTGTTGGCGCGCGTGCCGAAAGGAAGGATCAAGGACCGGGCGGCCTACGAGTTCTTCAAGACCCTTGGTGCCGAGAACCGGCCGGTCTGGAGCGCCGATCTCAACGAGCGCGGCGCCGCCTTTACGCATCCGGGCAACTGCTACCGCTCGGGCATCAGCTACAACGCGGGCCTGAAGCGCTACCTGTGGTGCCAGATTCTGCCCGGCAAGGATCCCCGTTTTGCGGGCGGCTTCGGCGTCTACGATGCGCCGGAACCCTGGGGCCCCTGGACGACGGCGTACTTCACCGAGAACTGGGACGTGGGCCCCGGTGAGACCTCCAGTTTCCCGACCAAGTGGATGAGCGCGGACGGGAAGACCCTTTACCTGGTGTTCTCCGGTGGCGATAACTTCTCCGTGCGCCGGGCCGCCCTGGACGTTGCGGGAAAATGACAAAATGCCAGCTCGCTGGGCAGTCAGAAACTGCGACGAGCTGGCGAGTCAACGACCCATCAGATCTATAGTCTTTCTATTGCTGATCGCGCCATGGCCTCTTTCGTGACGCGAATGGCCCTGGAAGCGAGTGTAAGATCAAGGGCTCTGCTGTCTACTCGTAGCCACAAGCGTCCTCGCTTGTGGGCTAGAGCAGCTCACAAGCGAGGACGCTTGTGGCTACGGTACCCAACACGTCACTTGTCCTCATACTCGCCTGTGAGCGGAGGTGGAATCACTTCGCGTTTTTCTATTCAGGGGATGATTATGAGGACGCAACTTCGCGCGATGATCTGCACCGCCCTTCTGCTGACTGCCATCTACCCGTCTCCCGCCAACAGTCAGAATGAGCCGCCTCAGGAACCCTTCTTCACCAACCCCACCGATGTCGTTCAATTTGGCAAGGACCAGACGAAGGCGCTCAAGGTCAACGAGGCGATCTATCAGGCGATCGGCTTCGGCAACACGTTCCTGGTGGTCACGAAGGACGGCAACGTGATCATCGACACGTCGCTGGCGACGCATGCTCCCCGCCACAAGAAACTGCTCCAGGCTGAGAACGCCGGGCCGATCAAGTACATCCTCCTGACCCACGCTCACGGCGATCACACCGGCGGCGTCCCCCTCTGGAAGGAGAAGGGAACCCAGGTCATTGCGCACAAGCAGCACGTGGAGTTCATGCACTACCAGGCTCGGCTGGAAGGTTTCTTCGCCCAGCGCAACGCCGCCCAGTTCGCCCGGCCCCGGCCCGAGGCGCGACCGTGGCCCGGCAACTATGGCGCCAAGCTCGAGCCGACCATCCTGTTCGACGACAGGTACGAGTTCGAGTTGGGCGGGCTCAAGTTCGAGATCTACCACACTCCGGGCGAAACCTACGACCATGCCACCATCTGGATCCCGCAATACAAGGCGGCGTTTGTCGGCGATAACTTCTATCGCTCGTTTCCCAATATCTACACCCTGCGCGGCACGCAGCCGCGCTGGGCGCTGGATTACATTCGCTCGCTCAACAAAGTGCTCGCGCTGAAGCCGGAGATCGTGCTGCCCAGCCACGGGCTGCCGGTCCACGGCAACGCGGAGATCACCAAGCAGCTGACGCGCTACCGCGACGCGATCCAGTACGTCCACGATGAAGTTGTCAAAGGCATGAACGCGGGCAAGGACGTCCATACCCTGATGCACGAGATCCAGCTGCCCAAGGAACTCGATGTGGGGGAGAGCTATGGCCGACTTACGTGGTCGATCCGCGGCATCTACGAGGGCTATGCTGGGTGGTTCGATCTCAACCCAGTGACGATGTATGACCAACCGGCCTCCGCGGTGTACCCAGACCTGGTCAAACTGGTGGGTGGTCCGGACACCGTGGCCAGGCTGGCGCTGGAGCGCGTCCAGGCCGGACAACCGGTCGAGGCGCTGCACCTGTGCGACATCGCTCTGGCAGCAGCCCCGCATCATCGCCCGGCGCTGGAGGCGCGGCTGAAGGCTCTGGACGCGCTCCAGGCCCGCTGCCGCAACGCCAACGAGCGCGGCTGGCTGGATTACAGCAGCGGCATCACTCAAGACAAGCTCCGCGACAAGCGCTGAGTCTCAATAGGCAGCCGAATAAAGTGGCAAAGTTGCTGTCGATCTTGGCAAGCAGCGTGTATATTACCCCGGCAAGGAAGTTGGTCACGTAGGACGGCTCTCCCGAGCCATCCGAACGGGTCTGGAGACCCGTTCTACCTGACGCTCTTCCTTGCCGGAGTAATACTGATCCCGCCAACTGAACCATCAACATCCAGACCGGAGGACCTCTCATGGACGCGCTGAATCGTCGCGAATTCCTGACCACGTCCGCCACGGTGAGCGTGGCGGCGCTGGCGGCCCTGCAACCCAAACCCGCCATTGCCGGCGCCAACGAGGCGATCCGCGTCGGCGTCGTCGGCATCGGTGGCCGCGGCGTCGATCACATCCACGGCTTCCACAAGCTGTCCGGAGTCGAGGTGGTGGCCCTGTGCGATGTGGATGCGAAGATCCTCGCTTCGCGGGCTGACGCCCTCGACAAGGCCAGTGGCAAGAAGGTCAAACGCTACCGCGATATGCGCCAGCTGTTCGACGACAAGGAGATCGACGCCGTCAGCTTTGCCACGCCGAACCACTGGCACTCGCTGTGCGGCATTTGGGCCATGCAGGCCGGCAAAGATGCCTATGTCGAGAAGCCGTGCTCGCACAACATCTGGGAAGGCCGGCAGCTCGTCCGCGCTGCCCGCAAGTACAACCGTATGTGCCAGCACGGCACGCAGGGCCGAAGCTCGCCGGCCATCCGCGAGGCGATGCAAAAGCTGAAGGAAGGTGTCATTGGCAAGGTCTACATGGCCAAGGGGCTGTGCTACAAATGGCGTCCCACCATCGGCAAGGTCACGGGACCGCAACCAGTTCCTTCCCATATCGACTATGACCTGTGGCTGGGCCCGGCCGCCCAGAAGCCGCTGTTACGGCAGAAGCTGCACTACGACTGGCACTGGATCTGGGAATACGGCAACGGCGACCTGGGCAACCAGGGCGTGCACGAGATGGACATGGCCCGCTGGGGCCTGGGCGTCGGTCTGCCGCGCAAGGTGCAGTCGATGGGCGGACATTTCATGTTCGACGACAACCAGGAAACGCCGAACACGCAGATCGCCACCTTCGAGTATCCGGAAGCAGGCAAGATGCTGCAATTCGAGGTGCGCCACTGGATTACCAACCACGAGGGTCAATTTGAATCGGGTCCGGAGAATGAAGTCGGCACGCTCTTCTACGGCTCGGAAGGGTACATGGCGGTCAAGTATTTCGAGTACAAGACCTACCTGGGCCGCAAGCGCGAACCGGGACCCTCGGCCAAGGGTGAGGGCAATGCGTACACGACGTTCCTCACGGGTGTGCGTTCGCGCAAGCGCGAGGACCTCGGCGTCGACATCGAAGAAGGCCATCTCAGCTCGGCGCTGTGCCATCTGGCAAATATGGCCTATCGGCTGGGCCGAACCATCGAGTTCGATCCGGTCCACGAACAGTGCAGCGGGGATGAGCAAGCCAACCGACTGTTGACGCGCCAGTACCGGGAGCCGTTCGTGGTTCCGGCGATGGCGTGAGCCCTCCGGATTTCAGATTGCAGATTTCAGATTGCAGATTTCTAGAATAGTCTCTCAATCTGCAATCTGCAATCTGCAATCTGCAATCTGCAATCTGCAATCCAATTAGGTCGCTTTCTCGAAACTCAGTCATGACCACGCCCTACGACGGCATTATCCTGGGCACCGGACACAACGCCCTGGTGCTGCACGCTTACTTGGCGCGCTGTGGCCTGCGCGTCCTGAGCCTGGACCGCGCTGCCGCTCCCGGAGGCGGCCTGGTCACGGAGGAGAATCCGCGCTGGAGCGGCTTCTGGCACAATACGCACTCCTTTTTTCACCGGGCCGTCACGGTTATGCCGTGGTACCGCGACCTGGAGCTGCGGCGGCATGGCGCCCAGTATGTCGAACCCGAGCTGAACGTCGCCCTGATCCTGCCCGACGGCCGAGCGCTCGAGTGGTGGACCGGTCTCGAGCGAACTGTGGCGTCGTTTGCCGAGTTCTCCACAAAAGATGCCGCGACGCTGCGCCGCTGGGTGGAAGAGTTTCGGCCCATCGTGGAACAAATCCTGATTCCCGAAGCGCAAGCGCCGCCGCTGCCGCCCGAGCGCCGCTGCGAGCTGCTCGGCCGCTCCGCTCTGGGCCGTCGGCTGCTGGCCGTCGCCGAGCGGTCCCCGCTGGAATTCGTGCTGGGGGAGTTCGAGCACGACATAATCCGCGCGGGCTTGTTGTTCTTCAATGGCCTGCGCGAAATCGACCTGCGTCTGCAAGGCTTCGGCCATGCGATTCCGGCCCTGCTGGCGGGACGGCACAAGGCCCAGATGTGTCTGGGAGGCTCGGCCCAG